>JBATTD010000407.1:0-1718 GCA_049670345.1 Ignavibacteriaceae bacterium | reverse complement strand
ATCGACATTTAAAGATACAACAGGCAGATTAAGCTGAGCACCAATTGTTAATCCTGCTGAATTTTGCCCATCCAAATCGACATCTATACTTTGGGATTGTGGACCTAACGGCGTATCGAAAAAATAAGTGTACTGCATCTTTGTCCGGGATGTTTCATATGTCAATCCAACATATGGTTCAAAAGAAACAATCATTCCAAATGTTTTGCTTACATATATACCAAACATATTGGATTTGTTTTGAAACACAGTGCCTATATCCAGATCCTGGTAAAAGTATCCAAGTCCAATATCAATCGGAAGCGGATTGGAAAACCAGAACCCAATATTATGAAGAATGCCCAATCCCCACAACCCAGCTTCGCCTACATCACCTATGTTAACGTTAGGAAAATACCTTATTGATACATTTGTACCTGCAATACTCCCAACATTTAACTGTATTGCCGGTGTTGGAAAAACTGAAATACCATCGAGGAAGCCGCCTACCCCTATCGCCGTTATTGTGCTGTCGATTGTAACTCCTTGTATTTCAGCACCGGGAAAAATAACTTTAACATCATCATCATATTCGCCTATTATTGTCGGTCCGCCTATATCCACACTCCAGGATCTGGATAATAATTCTGCTTTAATCGCATCATAGTTAGGTCCCGGATCAATCCCGGATGCCCGTAATATATCATCCGCATGGTCGGATGTAAACCAGAACTCACCATGTGTAAGAAATGTTTTTTCATCAGCATTAAAGAATGAACCAATAGCGATTATTCTAATCTGGATATCGAGACCCAGAATTGATGCCGAAGGGACACCATTAACCCACCCTGAGTTCATATTGGAACCGAAAGCAGAAATTATCGGACCCACATAAGCGACGCCTGCATCTTCAGAAAGATTTGACATAGTCTCTTCAAGTGTCTGGCTCCGGTTTAAATTTGTTATGGTAAGTATGAACGTAAGAATTATAAGTAATTGTTTCAATTTTAATCTCATTATTTAGAATTAAAATTAATCCCCATCAACTCCTGTGCCCCCCTAATGCTTGCTTTTGTAACTTTTTCACCGCTCATCAACTTTGCAACTTCCCTAACTCTTCCCTCATCGGTAAGTTTTTCTATCGAGCTGCTTGTCCTTATTTTATCGTCTGTTTTCTTTACTTCGTAATGATAATCAGCTAATCCGGCTATTTGAGGCAAATGTGTAATTGCAATTATTTGATGATATTTTGCAAGGTCTTTTAAAACATTTCCTACTTTCTGAGCAATCCTCCCACTGACACCAACATCAATTTCATCGAATATGAGAAGTGGAAGTTTATCGTTTTTTGCGAGGGTAGATTTTAGTGCCAACATTATGCGTGATATTTCACCACCGGAGGCAACCTTTGCAAGTGGTTTCGGGTCTTCGCCCTGATTGGCAGAAATGAAAAATTCAACTTTATCTATGCCTTTTGCGGAGCACTTGAAGGACTTACCATTTATGGTTATAAAATTATTATCAACTGCTAACTCGTTTAGTATTTCTGTTTGAAAGTCAGGATGTGAGATACCAAGTTCCTTTAGAGAATCTTCTATCCCTTGCCTTACTTTTTTTGATTCTGTTTTTCTTTTCTCTGATATACTTTTTGCAAGTTTACCTGCATCAATTCTAATTGAGTTTAGTTTATTGTTTAGTTCTGTTATTCTTTCAGAAAAATTATCTGCAAGCTCAAACTC
>JBATTD010000406.1:0-2310 GCA_049670345.1 Ignavibacteriaceae bacterium | reverse complement strand
CCTTGGGGGAAGCACTATATTCTGGAAAGAATTTAAGAGTAACGTTATTCTATACGTTTCTCTCAAGGTATAGATATAAATCTAAATTGTAAATTGGTAAAATTAATTGTTAGAAGCAATTAATAGTTCACAATTGGCAAGTAATAATAATAAAGTCCTGCCTGTTATGTTTTCAAAAGGTTTTGGGCATGGCTTACAATGTCTAATCAAATGAAAGGTTCAATGAAATTTTTGAGCAGTATGATCCGAAAGGATTGGATAAATTATTTTAATAATCTATCTTTTATTGTAATGTTTACTAATCAATTAATATTAATTCATTTAACCAAAGGGATGTTCCGAGAAATTTCGGTACAAAGGTCGGTACACAGTCAGCGGGATTCTATTTGGCTTTAAAAAACAAAAACCCTCAAAACGAATTGTTTCAAGGGCTTTTTTGTGGGCCCAGATGGACTCGAACCACCGACCCTCTGATTATGAGTCAGATGCTCTAACCAACTGAGCTATGGGCCCAAAATTCAGGTATAAAAAATAATACTATTACTATCAGAAATCAATATCATTATTGAACAAATTTTATGGATCAATTAACAAAATTCAAATAAAATACAATATTTAATTTATAAAATTTTTACTGAAAGGTAAAAAACCTCATCCTTAAAACACTACTTTAATCTATTCTTAATCCTACCAATCGTGAGTGGTGCCGATCCTTCAAAATGATTATTAACATTTACAAAAAGATCAACTTCATTATTTTCAAGTTCCTTAATCATCCCAACAATTGATGAAATTTCTTTCACCCTATCTATGTAAATCTTATTCCAATTATTATTTGCAATTTTCTCAATCCCTTTTCTATCCGGTCCGTGTAATCTGATGACAGAAACATCTTTTATATACTCTTTATTTTTTTCATAAACTTCAGTAATTGGAGGCATATAATATCCTTCCAGAAAGACGTGAAAGAAATTTAAACTTTCTAAAGATCCAAAATAATTTGAGTTCAAATAGTTTGGATTCCGTATTTCAATTCCAACCGGAGGTATATCATTAGGTAGTTCTGAATGAAATTGGTACACCTTTTCAAAAAACATCGAAACGGATTTCATCTTTTGCTTATTCAAATATTCAAACTGAAAAATCAAACATCCAATGTTTTTTTCTAATGGTTTTAATGTGTTAAGAAATTCTTCAAAAAGATTTGCTGAAAGAAAATATGGATTTACAACCAATGGTTCATTTTTATTGCGATTGTAAAAATGAGTTAAAGTTAAAGAGTTGGGAACTTTAATTGTGAAAAGGAAATCACCTGGAACAGAATTTTTATAATTCTCAACGGTTTTAAAATCTGGCAGAACAGCCTTATTGGGTGGGAAAAGAGACCAAAACCATTGGTCTATTTCTACTGATGAATAATGTGCTGAATACTCATTAAGGAAATTGATATTCCGCTCGTCTGAATAAATTATTCCTTTCCACGAATCATATTTCCAACTGCAAGTACCAAACCTGAGCATATTTAATTAAGATTGTTTTTAAGCTTCTCTAGATAATCAGTTTCAGTGTTAAGTGAATCGGATTCAAAAAATTCTTTTTCTTCAATCACATTTCCACTTACATCGAATAGTTTCCAAAAACCAACTCGCTTTCCTCCCTTAAAAATTCCCTGCTCTCGTAGTTCACCTGATCGGTAATACCATTTCCATTCACCATCGGGAAAATTATCAACAAAGTTTCCTTCAGATTCAATTTGCCCTGATTCGTAAAAGTACTGCCATTTACCAATATTTTTATTCTTATCTAATTGTCCTTTAATTTCTATATTACCACTTTCATAATACAATCTAAAATCGCCATGTTTTAATCCATCAACTACATCATATTCAATAATCTTATTTTCAATTCGGGCTTTTTCTTTGCCGGTAAACGGTATATCGCTCCCTTTTTTATATATTAGCGTATCGCGCATCTCTATAAAACTTTCCGGGATATCATCATTGTTATTATCACAGCCTAAGAAAAAAAACTGCGTAAAAATAATTAAAGCGGATAATAGGGAAATTTCAAACTTAAATATTTTCATAAAATTTTTACCGATCTGATTTTAATACGAAGAAAATATGAACTTAAAGTACAGGAAAAGAATATTCAGACATCAAATAAATAACAAAATGAGGAAGTTGTCATTTTAAATTTGCCTGCCGGATGTTGAGAGAGCAAGTTCAGCAAATCATTAATGTATAAATTTTTTAGTATTCTCAATTTATAATTTACTTTAACTTTTTATATGCATTTAGAAGTTTTAAC
>JBATTD010000405.1:0-3088 GCA_049670345.1 Ignavibacteriaceae bacterium | reverse complement strand
GGCACATCGCATACAGGAAAAGGTTTCTAAAGTTGGTTTCGATTGGGAAAAGAAAGAAGATGTTTGGAAAAAAGTGATTGAAGAAATTGAAGAGATGCATCGATCAGAAAAAGATGGCACTCATGATGAGCTTGAAGGTGAGATTGGTGATGTAATTTTCGCTCTTGTAAACTATGCAAGATTTTTAAGAATAAATCCTGAAAACGCTTTAAGGAAAACAAACAAAAAGTTTATAAAAAGGTTTGGCTATGTCGAAAAAAAGATAACTGAATCGGGCAGAAAATTATCTGAATCTACACTTAAGGAAATGGATATACTTTGGGAGGAAAGTAAAAAAATTATTGATTGATTACTTATTATTTCCATTGAATTTATCGTAAGCATCAATTATGTCTTTAACTAACCTGTGCCGCACTACATCAGAACGATCGAAATAAACAAAGGAGATACCTTTTATATTGGATAAAATATCGCGTGCCTGCACCAGCCCGCTTACCTGTTTTGGCGGAAGGTCTATCTGCGTAATATCACCGGTTACAATCGCTTTTGAATTAGCTCCCAGTCTTGTGAGAAACATCTTCATTTGCATGGCCGTTGCGTTTTGAGCTTCATCAAGTATAACAAAAGCATTGTTTAAGGTTCTGCCTCTCATATATGCAAGCGGTACAATTTCCACAATCCCTTTTTCAAGGTAAGAACGTAGTTTTTCAGAGGGAATCATATCGTCCAGCGCATCGTAAAGAGGTTTAAGGTATGGATCAATTTTTTCTCTGAAATCACCGGGAAGAAAACCAAGACTCTCACCCGCTTCCACTGCAGGGCGTGCCAGAATTATTCTTTTTACCATTCCTTTTTTTAATGATGATATTGCTAAAGCAACTGCCAGGTATGTTTTGCCTGTTCCTGCAGGACCTATTGCAAAACAGATATCGTTTTTGGTTGCTGCCTCAACATACTTTCTTTGACCAGAAGTTCTTGCTTTAATTACATCGTGCTTTGTGTATAACACAATTGAATCATATTCCTGCTCATCAATTATTTCCTTCCCCTCAATAGTTAAATTCAAGATAGTTGCGATATCATCTTCTAGTAATTTGCCGCTTGTGTTAAGCACGTAAACCATTTCTTTAAAGATTTTCTCTATCCCTTCAACTTCTTCAATCACTCCCTTTATAAAAACATTTTCACCGCGAACGGTTATCGATGCATTGAATCTATCCTCAACAATTTTGAGATTGGAATCATTCGCTCCCAATAAAGAGAACATATCAACATTATCTAATACTATTTTTTTCTCTATTGCTGTCAATTGTATTCAGGTTTAAATAAAAAAACCCTTATCAGAATACTGACAAGGGTTTCTACTTAAATTAATATTTCACCAAAGTTAAAAGAATATTAGTTAACCGGAGCTGGTTTATAATTTTTTCTTAACTTTTCGTATTTAGACTTTTCTTCTTCAGAAAGCGGTGGAACTTTAAATACCTGATCAGGATAAATTAAATCCGGATTTTTAATCTGGTCGCGATTTGCTTTGTAAATTATTGGCCAGGCAAAACCGTTTCCATAATGTTCTTTTTTCTTAGCAATGCCCCAGAGGTGGTCACCTCTTACAACTTTGTAAGGGATTACATCCGGTTTTTCAACCCATGCATCCAGAGCTTTCTGCATTTGATTGTGAACTTTGTTGAAAAATTCAGGCAAAGCACTGATCTTATTCATTTTCAGAGCATCAAGATCAGCTTGTCTGTCTTTTTTAGGTCCTTCTTTTCTTCTGATTTTACCGTCTAATTCATTAACAGCATTTCTGAAGTTATCTACGTCTTGTCTTGTAGCACCAACTAAAGCATATAGTTCATCAATGCATTCCTCGGGTGATTGAAGACCTGATTTTTGTGCATTAAGATTGTCTATATCCGATTTAAGAGCATCAATCTCATTTAAGAGAGATGTTTTCTTCTCGCCCAAACGGGTCATTTCCGCCTGCCATTCTTCCTCAGTCATTTCCCTTTCCTGTGCAAAGGATACAACCGATAAAAGAAGAACAAGGGAAAGAAGGCTTAGAATATATTTTGTGAGTTTCATATATTTTCTCCAAAATTGATTAAATTATTAAAAACCAACTAACTATTATTTGGGTAACTTTTCTAAGTTAGCCCTTGTTTCTTCTTTTTGCTTGTTGCATTCAGCAAGCTTCCGATTTATTTCGGAAATTTCAGCTTCGAGCATTGCTCTTTCGTCTTTCAAGGTGTTTGCCTCACTCTCAAGAGATCTCACTTCTGCTGTTAAAGCATCGAGTTCTGCAAATTGAGCCTCACTAACACCTCCGCATCCGGTAAGCAAGGCGGCGCTAAGAATCAGAGCTCCTGCCACAACCGGAATCTTGAGTGATTTAAGTAGGTTCATATGTTCCTCCTAAGTTAATTAATTAAAATACAGATTAGTTACTAATCAGTGTTTTTTATTGTTTTACCACAATTTTATATATAGTAAAAAGCATTTTTCTCGATATGATATTTAATCATTTTGCTTTAAATAAACAACTATTTGAGGCATGATTAATTAAATATTACAATAATCTTTTTTCTACAAAGCTGGTAAAAGTGTCCCCAGCTATAATTAAGTGATCAAAAACCGGAATATCCATAATTTTACCTGCTTCAACTATTTTTTTTGTTATTGAGATATCTTCATTACTTGGTTCAGGATTCCCGCTTGGATGATTATGGATTAAAATTATACTTGCTGATAAGGAATCGATTGCAACTTTAAATATTTCTCGTGGATGAACAACACTTGAGTTTAGATTTCCAACGGAAATTGTTTCGTTCTTTGTTATTTTATTGGCTGAGTTGAGACAGACCACTATAAATTTTTCTTTTACCTCATCACGCAAAATGGGTATGAATATTTCTGCTATATCAGTTGGTGATGTGATCTTATTGCTTGAAAATAATTTCGATTGTGATTGAATTCTCCGACTCATTTCAAACGCTGCTAACAAAGTTGCTGCTTTATCTTTACCTATACCTGCCTCTTTTGTTAATGAATCCAAAGACCTTGATGCAAGATTAGAGAGGTTCTTTTC
>JBATTD010000404.1:0-3019 GCA_049670345.1 Ignavibacteriaceae bacterium | reverse complement strand
GCATTAACTTCAATTACATCACTATACTCGTAAGTACCATCATTGTCTATCTGCTTTAACCTGTAAGCAAAGCTGCCGTATGTAATACCTCTATCAATAAAAGAATATTCTTTCCGTGAGTTTGAATTACCAAATCCTTCAAGAAACGCAATCTTCTCCCAATTGCCTGCAGTCAATTGCTCACTGCTAACTTGTCTTTCCACTTCAAATCCGTAATTATTAACTTCGGTTTCTGTTACCCAATCTAATTGGACACCATCTTTGGAGGATTTGGCAATGAAGCTTGAAAGCTCAACCGGCAGAGCAGAAACAGGAACTGTTCCAAACGCTGTGCCCCATCTTCCTTCCTCACCACTAATTAGAGTTCCGCGTGTTAAAGCGTATTCATTAAATACATAAAAAGTCTTGTCATCTGAAGGATCAACACTTGTGCCTGAATAATCGCCCCACCTGTTCCTTCCACTACCAAAAGTTCTTATGTAATAATCCACACCAGCTCTAACCACATCAGGGGTTATTGTAAAGCCCGCAGCATCAGTTGAGTGACGACCTGTGTAGTAACATCCCGGATAAATGGATTCTGCGGATGCAGAAAAACCTATCGCTATATCATTAGTAGAATTAACAGCAATTGACGGGAAGAAAGTGTAACAACCGGTGGCAATGCTTTCTCCTCCTATGTCTCCCTGATCTGATAAAGATATAGTACCATCAGTTTCAATTTTATACCAATGAGCTGTAACTTGACCGGCATTAATTCCCGATGGTGGCAAAATACAATTTACTACCCATAATGTGTCATTCCTCCAAACGGCATTTAAAGCACGAATATCATTTGTCTCTATTAGAGTACTTGTCCCAAGTTGTGGGGCATCAGGAAATGACGTAGAGCTAAATATATCTCCAAGGCTAACGAATGTATTTGTAAAAGTAATTGTACCTAATGGATCATCGACCAGTATCACACTAAGAAATTCTATTGTTCCCCCTGAAGTCCATCCTGATCCAACTAAAAAAGTTCCCAATGTTGAGCTTGAAGGAGTACCAAACATATGCGCCGGTTGAGTGGTGCCGGTTGTTCCGCCGGGTAAGCTTGCCAATGTGCTGTGATCATAAACAGCAACTGAAGCGGGATCTCCATGGTAGAATCCACTTACTATACCTTTATCAATTATCCAAACTCTACTGTCTAATGAAGAACCACCACTAAACCTAAACATATTTGCAGTCACATAAACAGCTTCTTCATCAACAGCAAAACCGGGATAATCTGCCCAGGAATCAATACTACTTATAGTAAGTTTGGAATCAATAGCGTGGTAGTACCAGGTACCATTTGGATCACTATCGTCCGATACAGCAAGAAGAATACGGGAAATATTACCAGGATTATTATTTGTAGTCCCAACCTTTTCCAATGTTACAACTACAAACCTACCTGCATATTGATCGTAAATTACTTTTGGATCAAAGGTTCCTGTTAATGGAGTTAGACTTGCGAAGAAGCTTGCTAAACTTTGGCTATTTTGTTGAACACCAGCTTTTGTAAACCATTCTATAGAAGTATTAACAACAGAAACGAGATGACTTGGTCCAGCTGCACCTATAGGATCCGGCGGTATATGATAGAAGCCTGAATTTGTTGCATCTTCATTAAATGTAATCCCATCGTAAGTTGTTATTGCTGAAGGTGCAAAGGCCGGTGGGGGGGGGTGATTGACCAAAATACCTGAACATATCAACATTACCGTTTCGAATTGCCTCCTCAAGCATTATATTAAACTCGGCGCCACCGGATATTTCGGTTTTTTCAATATTTTCAATTTGCGGTTGTACCAATACTTGAGCTGTGCACATAGCTGCAAACAATATTAAATGTAATGTTATAAATTTTATAAATAAATTCATTAATCACCTGGATTATTTGAATTATTTGTACAAAAAAAGAGCCACAAATAACTATTGAATTATGATGTATTGTTTTAATTTATGTTTTAAATAGTAATTATTTAAATGTATTTTTTACAAATTGCTTTCAAATCAAGATTTGATCATCTTAAAATAAAATTACTCGAATGCAAAAAATTCTAATCACAGGCGCAACAGGATTAATTGGACGAAAACTTTGTTCAAAATTATTAGAACGAGGGAATGAGATCACAATATTTACACGTAATCCTGAAACAGTGAAAAAAGTAATGAGGGGTGCAAAAGAATACATTAAATGGAATTATAATATTCCCGAAGAATGGAAAGAATATTTGAACGAGATGGATTCAATAATTCATCTTGCCGGCGCTAACCTTGGTGCAAAAAGATGGAACAAAGATTACAAAAAGCTGGCTTATGAAAGCAGAATAATAAGTACAAGAATATTAGTTGAAGCAATTGCATCAGTGGATAAAAAACCTAAAGCTTTTATTTGTTCTTCTGCAGTCGGATATTATGGAAACAGAAGTGATGATTGTTTAAGCGAAGATGATGAACCTGCAGACAATTTTCTTGCAAAGCTTTGCGCTGACTGGGAAAAAGAAGCTGCAAAAGTTGAGACTCTTGGAGTAAGATGTGTTTCTATAAGAACCGGTTTGGTTCTAAGTAAAAATGATGGAATATTAAAACAAATGATTCCATCCTTTAAATTATTTTTAGGAGGATATTTAGGAAACGGAAGACAATGGTTCCCATGGATTCATATTGATGATATAGTTGGTATTTATCTTCACGCGATTGATGATGAATCCGCCGTAGGCGGATTAAGCGGTACAGTAAACGCAGCTTCGCCGGGAATTGTAAGGATGAAACAATTTGCCAAAACATTGGGCAGAGTTTTACATCGCCCATCTTTTCTTCCCATTCCAAAATTAGCTATTAAGATATTGAAAGGCGAGCTGGGAAATTATGCAACAGACAGCCAGAGAGTTGTGATGAACAAATTACTGAAGAGTGGATATAAGTTTAAGTTTGAAAATTTAGAAGATGCTTTGAGGGATTTGTTAAAAAAATAGGGGCGCAATAGATT
>JBATTD010000403.1:0-2972 GCA_049670345.1 Ignavibacteriaceae bacterium | reverse complement strand
GGAGTATCCGTATTCGTTATCGTACCATCCAACAACTTTTACCAAATTACCGTTTGCCATGGTTGAGAGTGCATCAAATATATTTGAGTGCGGATTACCAATTATATCGGCAGATACAATTGGATCTTCAGTATATTCGAGTATTCCTTTCATCGGACCATTAGCTGCTTTCTTAAACGCTTTATTAACTTCGTCGGCAGTTACTTCTTTTTTCAATGTAGCAACTAAATCGGTAATTGAGCCATCGGGTGTAGGAACTCTTAATGCAAATCCATCAAGCATTCCGCTTAACTCTGGTATAACTTTGCCAACTGCTTTTGCAGCACCTGTAGTAGTAGGGATAATAGATACTGCAGCGGCTCTTGCTCTTCTCAAATCCTTATGCGGAAGGTCTAATACATTCTGGTCATTTGTATAGGAGTGAACGGTTGTCATAAATCCTTTTTCAAGACCAAAATTATCATTTAATACTTTTACCATAGGTGCCAGACAGTTTGTTGTACACGATGCGTTTGATAAAACTTTTTCATCGCCGGTTAAAACATCATCGTTTACACCAAGCACTACCATTCTATCTACTTCCCCTTTAGGAGGTACGGTAAGAATAACTTTTTTTGCCCCGGCTTCAACATGTTTCATGCAAGCTTCCTGAGTTCTGAAAACACCTGTAGATTCTATAATCACTTCGGCACCTAATTTGCCCCAATTTAATTTTGCCGGATCTTTTTCAGCAGTAATTTTTATTTTGTCGCCGTTTACAATTATATCATCACCTTCAACAACAATATCGCCGTTAAATCTGCCGTGAACGGAATCGTATTTTAATAAATGTGCAAGCGTTTTTGCATCGGTAAGATCATTAATCCCAACAAAATCGAAACCGCCTAATTCAAGACATCTTCTGAAAACTAATCTCCCGATTCTGCCAAAACCATTAATTCCAATTTTAATTGCCATTGAATATCTCCTTTGATAAATATTTATTTTCTGTAAAAAAGTAGTTAGTAAAATTACTCAAAGGTATAAGTAATTTCAATTCTAAAAAGACCGTAAATTTACTTTGGGGAAGAGGCAGAGAATGAAACTTACTGATAATAAGAAATTAAAAACAGAATAAATACATTTTTTATATATTTGTATTGTTAATAATTTATTTAATGTAAGAAAAAGGTCGAGGGAAAAAATGATTTCACAAAAAATTCAAAAAGCTCTTAATCAACAGTTAAATGAAGAATTTTATTCATCATATTTTTATTTATCAATGTCGGCTTATTTCGAATCAAAGGACCTGCAAGGATTTGCTCAGTGGTTCAGGTTGCAAGCTGATGAGGAATACGCTCATGCCATGAAAATTTTTGATTACATTTACCAGATTGGCGGAGAGGTAAAGTTAATGAAGATTGATGGTCCTAAAACCAATTGGAATTCCTTTCTCGAAGTGTTCCAGGATACTTTTGAGCATGAACAGAAAGTAACAAAAAGTATTAATGATCTTCTTGAATTATCATATGCAGAAAAAGACCACGCAACCATAAACTTTTTGCAATGGTTTGTAAGCGAGCAGGTTGAAGAGGAAGCAACTGCTATGCAAAATGTTAAAAAGATGGAAATGATTGGTGATGATAAAGCCGGTTTATTTATGATTGACAAGGAATTAGGCGGTAGAGTAGCTCAGCAATAATCTAATATTAATCGTTCTGGTTTATTACCTCGCTTGCTGAATTCAGGTTAATTTTTTATATCAGCAATTGGGAAAGCAGTTTGCCTCATTGAATGGACTTTGTTCTTTACAGGCATTGTAATTTCTTTTCTAACTCTTTCCTCAAAGTAGTCTCTAAACCGTGTGATCATATATCTTACCGGCCATGCAGCAGCTTCCCCTAATGCACAAACGGTGTTGCCCTCAATATTATTTGCAATCGAGATGAGTAAATCAAGATCGCTTGATGAACCCTCATCATTTAGAATCCGCTTAAGAACTTTTTCCATCCACCCCGTTCCTTCACGGCAAGGTGTACATTGTCCACAGGATTCGTGGTGATAAAAATGAGCTATTCTTGCTAAAACTTTTACAAGATCCGTATCCTCATCCATTACCATAATTCCACCGGTACCGATTGCAGAGCCAACCTCTCTAAGTGATTCAGCATCCATCTTAACACCTTCTAACTGATCACCTCTTAACGGAGGCATAGAAGAACCGCCGGGAATAACACAAAGGATTTTTTTATCTCCTGGAACTCCACCCGCATAATTATAAATAATATCAGTTAAAAGAGTTCCGCTTGGTAATTCATAAACACCTGGTTTGTTAACGTGCCCACTCACCCCAAAAAGAATTGTACCGGGATGTTTTGGTTCACCAATGGCTGCGAACCACTCCCAGCCATGCTCAATAATTTTAGGAACATTGGCAATTGTTTCTACATTATTAATTGTGGTTGGATTTCCCCATAGTCCATTCTGTGCTGGAAATGGAGGTTTTACTCTTGGATATCCACGCTCTCCTTCAATGGAATTCATCAACGAAGATTCCTCACCACAAATGTACGCACCGGCACCTTTGTGAATATAAATATCACAATAAAAATCAGTACCGAATGTCTCTTTCATTTTCTCACCAATAAAACCTTTTTCGTATGCATCATCAATTGCTTTTTGTAAAAGATTTATCCATTTGTGATATTCACCGCGGATATAAACGTAGGCAACCTTTGCGCCGATTGCATAACAGGTTATTAAAGTACCTTCAATTAATTGGTGGGGATTGTATTCAAATACTTGTCTGTCTTTAAAAGAACCCGGTTCACTTTCATCGCCGTTAACACAAAGATATTTAGGTTTATCAGTTGTCTTGGGCATAAAACTCCACTTTAATCCTGCTGAAAAAGCAGCACCGCCTCTTCCTCTTAAACCGGATTTCTTAACCTGGTCGATTATATCATCAGTTGATTGCTCAAAAGCTTTCTTAG
>JBATTD010000402.1:0-4053 GCA_049670345.1 Ignavibacteriaceae bacterium | reverse complement strand
GTGAAAACAACATGAGATTTATCCATATCTGTTTTAGCACCTGAATCTGAGAGAAGAGACAAAATACTTTTATTATGAATTTCCATTCCGAGAGTGCAAAGGATTTCTTTGGCTTCAGAAATAATTTTTAATATTAGTTCATCAGTTAAAAATCTAATTTTTGGCCGCATGTAACTCTCTCTGTACTTTATTTAAATAAACGAATTCTATTAAATTTATAAATAGAAATTGTAGAAATTCAATCGTGATCATTTTTTGTAAATCCTCGGTACACGGGTATTAATATTGGTTAGAATTTCGTAAGGATTTGTGCCGGCCCAGCCTGCTAACTTATCGCAGGTGATCGAATTTGTTCCATCACTTCCTAAAAGGATCACTTCGTCCCCGTTGAAAGCACTGTCGTTTTCAATATTTGCTACAATCTGATCCATTGAGACCATTCCAATTACAGGATATTTTGTCCCTCTTATTAAAACTTCTGCTTTGTGAGACATACTCCTTAAATAACCATCACCATATCCAACAGGAATTGTTACTGCTCTAATATTATGATCAGTTGTAAAGGTTGAATCATAGCCAACGGAATGCCCGGGTTTAATTACTTTGAAATAAACTACAAGGGATTTCCAGGTTAATGCCGGATTAATTTCAACCGTTTTGTTTACTTCCTTAGTTGGATAAACGCCGAATAACATAATGCCGGGTCTTACCATATCAAAGTTGGCTTCCGGTAATTGCAGCAATGCACCAGAGTTAGAGATGTGTCGTAATGGTATTTCGATTGATCGCTTTTCAAAAAAACTCAGTACTTCTTCAAATCGTTCCAGCTGCAGTTTTGCATAAGTAAGATCAGCAGCATCTGAACTTGCAAAGTGGGAATATATTCCTTCAACCTCAATATTTTTACATTTATATGTAGCATCCAGAAATTTCTCAGCACTATAATAATGCACACCGATACGTTCCATTCCAGTATCGATTTTTAAATGTACCTTTGCTTGTACTTTCATCCCCCCGGCTAAGTCATCAATCTGATTAAGCTTATCAATAGACGATGCAGTAATTGTAAGATTATGTTTTAAGAATAACGGAACTTGATTTCCCCAAACGCCGCCCAGTACAAGTATTGGAATGTTAATCCCCTTTTCTCTTAGAAGAATTCCTTCCTCAACAACTGCAACACCCAAATAATCTGCATTTAATTCTTCAAATAGCTGTGCGATTCTTAACAAGCCATGCCCATAAGCATTTGCTTTAAGAATAGGCATAATTTTGCAATTGCCAACATGCTTTTTAACTTTTTTATAGTTCTCTTTAATTGCATTTAAATCCACCTCAACTCTTGTTGGGCGGATAATTTCTGTTTCACTTATTGTAGGATGATTTATTTGCTGGCTCATTTAATATCAATTAGTTGAATTCTGGTTTAATACAAAGATAAAGTTTTTATTACATAATTATCTTTGCTCCTTTAGAATATATTTGTTGATGATTTGACTTAAATTTATTACGTTATGTTAGGTAAATGTTAATTGAAATATAAATAAACAAGGGAGTAGTAATGTGGGAATAGTAAGAAAAGTATTAGGACCTCTATCCAAATACGATAAAAGTCTTCCTTACACATATATGGCAAAGGTTATCATAATTGATGGCGATGATGAGTTAGCTAACTACTATTTTGCCGATACCATCTGCGGGCTTGTTGAACATCTTGATAAAAACCTGGTTAAACCTGAAGAAGTACAATTGTGGGGATGCTACCTTAAGAAAGAAATTTCATTAGATAATGATCCTTTACTAACCGAAGACGGTAAATGGCTGCAACGCCCGGAACTTTGCCGAAAGCTTGAAAGTCATTTCCAAAAAACCATGGATGATCGCTACAAAGGTCACGAAGCTCACAGCGATTGCTCTTTTGATGATAGAAACAGTGAAGCATATTAATTTTAAAAATATTTTATTTTCAATATTTTTCTTAACGATTCTCTCAAGCAGTAATTAGTAATTTATTATCATTTCATCCCTGATTAGCATATTTCTTAATATTACTTGTGTTTTAACATATACTTTTATAGCTTTCAACAAGATATTTATCGGCTAATAATTTTTCCTGAATTCAATAATCAACAATTCATTCACTTATAATAAAAGGAGGCATTAATATGCTTAAACAAAAATTCTTTCTGATTCTGCTAACCGGATTATTTATTTCCAGTTCATTTATTGCACTTGCACAGGAAGAATCAAAAGATCAGCTTTTCTGGATCCGCGAAGAAGTCGCCAGAGTTGATATGTGGGATCAGTACGAAGAAACTTCAAAACAATGGGTAGAATTGATGACCGGTGCCGGCCTTGATTTCCCATATATGTGGGCTTCACAAAGAGATGATGGACATTACTATTATCTTTTACCATTAGACAATTATGCGGCGATTGACAAAATGCCAGAAATATTTGGATCGGCGATTGACAAAATTGGAAAAGAGAAGTGGGGCGAGTTTATAAAGAAGAACGAAAGCAGTATGGTAACTCATAAAGACTTTATTGCAACTCGGTCAGCAAAATATTCTTACAAAACCAATGAACCTAGATTAAAACCTGAAGAGGCAAAATTTATTCACTGGATGTTTTTTCATTACAAATTAGAAAACCGAAAAGAAGTAATGGATATAATGGCAGAATGGAAAAAGTTGTATCAGGAAAAAAATATAAAAAACGGATACACCATTTGGCTAATTGAAGTGGGAGAAGATAACAATATGATAGCTCTAACAGAGAATTTTAAGGATGGTGCTGATTATTTTACTTCTCAAAAAGAAGATAATGCATTAATGGAGGCCGAAGCGAGTGCCCTATGGGCAAAAATGGCTTCGTTTATTACTTCTATTGAAAACAAATATGGTGAACAAAGACCAGATCTTGGATTTGTGAAAAATAAGTAATTATCCTAATCCTTTATAAAGCCCTCTTGAAGGAGGGCTTTCTTATATCTGAACCCAATATAAATAAGAACATTTATTTAATTCAAAATGGAATTATTAGAGCGCCAAAATTCTTTAGATGAGATTTCTCAACTGGTAACAGACGTATCTGCCGGTGAAGGTAAAACTGTTATTATTTCGGGTGAGGCCGGTATTGGAAAGACTTCTCTAATCAGATCATTCACAAATAATTTAAACTCTGATACTGAAATTCTATGGGGGGGTTGTGATGATTTATTTACACCACGACCTCTGAGCCCACTTTACGATATTGCGTACCCGATAAAGTCAGATTTAATCAAGATGCTTTTGAATGAAGAGAATAGGGCATCTATTTTTTCCGTATTTCTAAATTATCTGCAAAGCACTTCCAACTTAAAAATTATAGTAATTGAAGATATTCATTGGGCTGATGAATCGACACTCGATCTTATAAAATTTTTAGGGAGAAGAATTAATAAATGTAAATCACTTTTAATAATCACTTACCGGGATGATGAAATAAAATCAGATCATCCGTTAAGATTAGCTTTAAGCAGTCTTCCATCGAATTATTTAAAAAGGATAAGACTTACACAACTTTCTGAAGATGCTGTTAAATCACTTGCAAAAAATTATGGCAAAGATAATAGGGATCTTTATTCAAAAACCGGCGGTAATCCTTTACTTGTTACCGAAGTATTAACGAATGATGAATCGGAAACCCCTTCAACAATTAAAGAATTAATGGCATCCAGGCTAAATCGTTTATCATCAGCTTCAAGGTCTGTTGTTGAACTGGTTTCTGTTATTCCCGGCAAAGTAGAAAAATGGCTCGCTCAAAAACTAATTAACGATTATAGTTTAATTGATGAAGCATTTGAATTTGGAATTATAAAGAACGAAGTTGATACGTTTTTATTCAGGCACGAACTTGCAAGAATGGCCGTTGAAGAATCATTATCGGAAGCGAAAAGGAATAAACTCAACTCACAAGTGCTAAGCATTTTGATAGAAGAAAAAAATACGGATCATCTGCTTGCAAGAATAATTCACCACGCAACAAAATCCAATAACCGGTCAGTAATTA
>JBATTD010000401.1:0-2486 GCA_049670345.1 Ignavibacteriaceae bacterium | reverse complement strand
TAGAAGTTGAATTTTTATTTTTCCCATAATCTGTTGTGTTAATTGTTTCCAACTTCTCAATACACGCAATACGTATATCGGGACTAAATTAATTATTTATTTTTCGATTCGCTTTATCGACATATTTATTTAATAAATATAAAGATTAGTAAGAATTCGTGCAAATAAGGCGCAGAGACTGTTCCCTTTGAGTTCGCCCAGGGAAAGCTGTATGTAGGAAAACGAATAAAAAGATAACACACCACATTTCTAATGTACTATAATTCTTCTTTGCTAAATGTGCGTGGAGTGAGGGTGCGGTGCACATACAGCCAAAAACTGAGCTGACAGGCGAAGGACGGCTTGTGCCATGCAACCGAGAACGGAACCCCTCCAGAGGCGGGCAGGGATGATGAACTGATTAGGTTATGTGCCGAGTTTACATAATGCCACATTATGCGACTTGGATAGAATTACAAAGTAAATGTTAGAATTGCCTTAGTTAGTTGCATAATGTTTATTATGTAATACTGGCTGACAATGTCACGATGAGATGATTCCAATAATGTAAGGTTGGTTTATCATTTGGGGTTTTATTAAACAAAAGCGTTAAATGGTAAAGAGCCCTGCCTACGGCAGGCAAGTTTATCCTTTTAACACCAATGAGTTTATAGAAAATATTTGCGACTAATATGAGGACTGGTTCGATCCAGCCCGGAGTGAGGGAACAATTATTTTTTGATTTGGGGGTGTGAGACTATGAAAGCACAAAGCGTTTTAGAACCGACGACTGCGAATAGCACAAGGAGGGGCTAAACGAGCGAAGCCAGGCAAAGAGCAAAGCGAAGTTGACGCCAGCCCCGAAGGGGTGGTGCTTGCACCACTGAGACGAGAGCGACTGCGGAAATATTTTTTTATTACTTACTATTTGGCGATCAATCTTTGGTTATATGTATTAGTTTAATTTTCAAATATAACTATGTAGAGTTCTGCTATACGCAATGCGTATATTTGGATGTTATCTACAATTATAAAACTCAAAACAGATGTACAATGAAAAATATATTAATAATGTTTCTTTTTGCTAATCTAATAACATGTTGTAATGCTCAGAATAAAACTAATAGCGAATATGTTTACTCTAAAAGTGATTCTATCGGCGGACAAATTCATACGGCTGAAAGGCTTAAATCATATATGGACAATAGACAATATGAAGAAGCTATAGACTTATTCTCGCTTGATCAACAATCTAACATTAGGGTGATACAAAAAGATGAAGAAATATTTAAGTACTGGTGTACTGCCTGGACATTTGACTCTGAAAAATTTGAAAGATATGTTTCCAAGATAAAAAGTAATAAGGCTCATTTTATTTTTGAGAATGAGGAGTGGAAAATTAATGAAAAGTAGATTACAAAATATATAGTAAATAGGACGTTTAGTGATAAACTGAAAAGTTTAACCAGTTTACAAAGTCCACCAGATTTTTAATATGGCTAAGTCTAAGGTTCACCAGCATCCTCTACTTTCTGTTTTTGGTTGCACCAAAGTTGTTATAGGTTGATTTTCATTGTCAATCAGTAACGCTTCCAATTTCAATTCTAAGCAGAAAAAGACCCTTCCAACTAACAATTTCTGAAAGAACTAATGAGAATAGTATTTTGGTATAGGTTGGGATATTATATAATAAAAATCCCCTACTCAATTAAGAATAGGGGGTTAAGAAATGCTAAGGTTAGAAAATTTATTTCATCAACATCATCTTTTTGGTTTTTGAATACGCATTAGTTGAAAGCCTGTAAATGTATAGTCCACTCGGTAAACCATCTGCATTAAAATTATAGGTATGTGTTCCCGCGTTTAGATTTCCTTCAAATAATGTTTGTACTTCCTCACCCAAAGTATTAAAGATTTTCAAACTTACAAATTCATTGTCCGGAAGATTGAATCTTATTGTAGTTGATGGATTAAACGGATTAGGATAGTTCTGTTCCAAATCAAATTTTGCCGGGCTATCAAAATCAACAGAAATGGATTTTGAATACTCATAAGCACCGTCATTATCTATCTGTTTTAATCTATAATAATATGTGCCGGCATTAGAAACATTATTATCAACAAAACTATATTCTTTAGGCGAGTTACTATTTCCGTTTCCTTCAACAAATCCAAGTGCTTTCCAATCCTCCCCATCTCTCATACGTTCTACATTAAAGCCATAATTATTAACTTCAGTTGCTGTGCTCCAATTTAACAGTACCTCTTTATCTTTCAGTATAGCAGAGAATGATGCTAATTCTACGGGGAGAGGTGAGGTTTCATCAACCGATAATGTACCAATATTTTCTATCAGACCTAGCCCAATGATTTCCCCAAAATGAGTCAACTCAATATTTCCCAAAAAAGATTGAACTTCATCACATAAAATAGCCTGGACCTGGACATTGGAGATTGCTAAAAATTCCTTGACACCCCGATTGTCTACGGTTAAAAAGAATATTATA
>JBATTD010000400.1:0-6311 GCA_049670345.1 Ignavibacteriaceae bacterium | reverse complement strand
TCACCAACCTGGCACTGCATTTCTTTTAATGCTTTGGTTACAACATCCCAGTAATTTTGTATGCCCGAAAACTTCAATGCGTTTTCATCAACAGAATATTTTATATCCGGCATATAGATATCAATAATATCTTCAAGCAGTTTTAATGTTTCAACAGATTCATATCCCCCGCAGTTATAAACAATAGGAATTTCCAATCCTTTTTCAATTGCAAGAATGAGCGCATCAACAATCTGTGCGGTAAAATGTGTTGGAGTAACGAAGTTAATGTTGTGGCAACCGCGCTTCTGTAGCTTTAACATCGCACCGGCTAAATCTTCAGTAGAAACTTTTTCACCAATTCCTAAATGGCTTATATCATAGTTCTGGCAAAACTCACACGAAAGATTGCAGTTAGTTAGAAATATTGTTCCCGATCCATGCGTGCCAACCAACGGTGGTTCCTCACCATAATGCGGCCCAACACTTGATATTATCACTTCATCAGTTGAATGGCATTCACCTGTTTCTCCATCACTTCTTCTTGCTATGCATTCATTCGGACACAACCTGCATTCTTCAAATAGTTCGTGCAAAGCTTCGGCTTTTTCTTTCAAATCCTTTGATGTTAGTTTTTCTAAGTAAAAGGGAAGCATAGCTAAGTTCTTTTAAGATTAATAGACAATGATAGAGCATAAGCTGCAGCGGCAAAAATCATTACCCAAACAAATCCCATCTCAATTGCAATTATAGTTGCAAGTACAACACTTATAACAGAGAATAAGCCGTTAATACCCCATGCCCAGGGGACCTGCCTTTCATTATGTTCAGAAAGCATTCTTAATCCTAATGGAAAAGGAATGCCCATAATAAATGCAGGCGGGGCTATTAATAAAGTTGTAAAAATCATTTTAACGGGTAATGTGAAAACAATAGTTGTTTTAAGTAAGGAGGAAAGAAAAAATGTGTATATGATTAAAGATATAATTATAAGGGATATTATTCCAACTAACCGGTTTGACTTAGCTTGTAACTTTTGTGATACAAGACTGCCAAAGCCGGAAGAGATCAGCATTAAACTTACAACTGCAGCGGCTGCATAAATTACATTACCAAAGTAAAGTGTAAACCGTTGAATAAATATTATTTCGATAAACATATAACCTATTCCCAATCCGCTAAAATAAACCAGCGCCCACGATTTATTTCCTGTTTTCCAGCCAAGCTTAAAAAGTGGCAGGATGATAAGTATTAAAGCAAAAATTACTATTTGAATAAAAGTTAAATAAAGCAGGATGTAACCCACTTCAAAAAATGGGACGGACTGATTGCCGAAAAATTCTGAAAGTTGTGAAATACTTTCCCACCGTAAAAATTGTGAAAAGTAGGGTTTATCATCAACTGCAGGTTTTATGTTGAAGGAATATTCCGAATATAATTTTTCTCTTTCTTCGGGTGATGCAAGTATTTTATCTATCAATAAATAAAATGATTTATCCTGCAGCTTGTTAAACTTCTCTCTTTCATCAGCTTTAATACCGGGAAGAATAACAGGATCGAAATTCATCTTATTGCAAAACTCACGGATGATTTTTATTTCTTCTTCTTTAAAAGGAGTCCCTTTAATTGCAAAGGTAATCGTATTCCAGTTTTTTATTGCTGCAATAAACTCATCTGCATTTTTAATTCCACGATCACACAGCATTTCCGTTGCGGTGGATAAAATTTTTAACGGCTTTCTGTACGGATAATCAATCCAGGTGGAGACAGAAATCACACCATCGTTGTTAAGTCTTCCCAGCATTTCACTGAACGCTTCTTTTGTTAAATTGTATTGCTCCTGCAAGGCAAACAAACCGGATGAGCCGCCGAACGAACCTATTACAGGGAGGGAAATTAAATCAAACTTAGCAGAGGTTTTCAGAAGATACGTTCGTGGAGAAATGTTTTGCGGAAGCACTTCCTTTCTATTAAAAATAGAGTCTACTTCCCCGGCAAGTTCATCCATCAATAAATTTGTTACTGCTTTGTTCTGTTCAACTCCTGTTATAGTTGAAGCATTGCTTTTAATTGCTGAAGTTATTTGTCTGCCGGTACCTGCGCCCAGGATTAATACATCTTTCCTTTCATCAATGAGATATGGAAAATATTCTGTTGTGTGATTAAAATAGTCTATAGAATCTTTACCCAAAGGAACTAATACTCCGTACCAGTTTCCGTTATTAAAAACAGCATTGTTTAAAGAAATTGTTCCCGGAAATTTTATACTTAAACCTGGTGCATATCTTATGTGAGATGATTGAACAACATCGATTAAACCGTAAGGGCTGCTTCCTTCCTTTATGATTTTTGAACCTGGAAGATTTAATGTTTTTGAAAGTGGCTTGTATTCGGATAAGTGTAATTCACCCGGATTGATATAAAGATAAACCAATGCGGCAATTACAAATGAGATAATTATAGAAAATCCCGACCTCAACTTTCGCGGAACCATTAACAGACCGGCAAAGCATGCAAGAAAAGATATGAATGCAGGAAGTTTTTCGGGCATGAAGAACCACATTAACATTACAGCTGCAAGCCCGCCAATACCCGAACCAACCATATTGGCAAAATACAACGTGCCTATGTTTTTAACGTACTTAACAAATATTAACCCGATAGATAATGCACCGAAGAAAAAAGGAAGAAAAAATACAAGATATGATAAAACCAATTGCCAGATGTTCGAGAAATCAAAAAATAATTTGTATGAATCGAATCGAAACAGCTCCGATTGTGAAACACTTACACAAAGTGCCATTAACAAACCCGAAAGAAGCATAAACACCGGAAGTAACGAGTCAATATATTTTAACAACGGACTTCTGAATAAAGAAATGAAAGTGCCAGCAGCACCGAATCCTAACAGCGCAACCGAGATGATCATATACGCAAAATGATACCATTGAACAATTGAAAGAATCTGAATAAGTGAAAGTTGAAATGCAATAATTGAAATCGAAATAAAAGCCACCGAAACAGATAGTTTAAAAAGATGTGCCTTTTCTCCGTTCACTTTCCCCTCGTAAAAGGTACAAATCGAACGGGCAGCAAACTTGTCGTAGTTAAATCCTCGCCTTCTTTTTCTACTAAGATGAGGGTTTGATTTAAATACGGAGACCCGACAGGAATTATCATCTTTCCACCGTCCTTTAACTGTTCAATTAAGGGAGGTGGAATGTACTCGGCGGCGGCAGTAACAATTATTGCATCGAAGGGTGCATATTCTTCCCAACCAAAATAGCCATCTGCATTTTTGCAGATAACATTTTTATAACCAAGCCTGCGCAATCTTTCACTTGCAGAATTATATAGCTCGGTGATAATTTCAATTGTGTAAACTTCACTAACTATTTCAGAAAGCACCGCTGCCTGGTACCCGGAGCCGGTACCGATTTCTAAAACCTTATATTCTATTTCAGGATCAATCGCCGCCGTCATGTATGCAACAATATAAGGTTGCGAAATTGTTTGCCCGTAACCAATCGGGAGTGGTCTGTCATCGTAGGCTCTATCAATTAGATTAGGTGGTACAAATTTATCCCGGGGAACAGTTTTCATAGATTGGAGCGTCGCCGGATTATGAATTCCCCTATCCTCTATTTGCCAGTTAACCATAGCTTCTCTGTCTTCAATATGCTTATCATCCTGCGCAGAGCAGGAATATACAAGGACAATTGTGCTAATCAGGAAACTGAGTATTAATCTCATTTTCTTTTCTCCTGTCACTAAGTTCATTTCAAAATTAAGTAAAATGAATTGCAAGTTCCACAGATTTTAGAAAGAATAGAACACAGATAAACTGATAAAATGGATAAAACTGATCAGTTTCAATCTTTAAATCCGTTTAATCTTTATTTTATTTCTTCTTGCTTAATGTATATAATTATAATGGTTAAAGTTTAAATTTATCTTGTGAGTAGTTAAATTTATTTGATCGGGTAGTAGTTGAATTACTACTGAGTATATTCCCTTAAAGATTGAAATTGACAGAAAATAAAATAATCGGCAAAACCTATTCACTCTACGGTAGCAGCAATTCTTCAAATTGGTTTTATGAAGACCTGAACAAGTTTACTAAGTTGGCTTTAAATGAATTTAAAGGGGAGTTGGAGCTTCTTGAGTATTTAGTAAATAGCTCCAAGAATAAAAGAAAATTAAAAAAAGAGAACAAAATAAGTCCCGCCAAAACCTTGCTGGGTAATATCCTTCATTTGGCTGAAAACTCACTCTCAAAATATTTTACCGATATAGATGCTCATCTTAAAAATCTTTCAATATCAAAAAGATGTGAGTCTGTTTTAACTACTTCGCGTGAACAATATCTATTATACATGCTTGAAATTGAACTTGTTAATCGTTTGAATAAAAAAGATTTTAGCTCATCTAAAGTGCGATATGCGTTTTTGCCACATTGCCTGCACGATTTAGATAAAGAATGTTTGTCAACTTCTGATGGAACGGACTATGTTTGTAAAAGCTGTTCTAAAAAGTGTTCTATCAATTCTGTTAGCAAAATGATGAAATCTCACGACATCAAAGCTTATATTTGGAGAGAAGCTGATCTTAAGAAAATTTTTAAGCTAGCAAAATCAAGCGGACAGTGCATTGGAGTGTTTGGTATTGCATGCATACCGGAACTCGTTAAAGGATTCAGATTGTGCGCAAAGTACGATATTCCAGTAATTGGAGTTCCATTGGATGCAAACAGGTGTGTAAGGTGGATGGGCGATTTTTACACTAATTCTGTTAACGAAGAAAAGATTCGTTCATTATTGAATTGAAAATGATGAGTGAAAAATGAATTATAAACTTCTTGGAAAAAGCGGCTTGCGCGTGTCTGAGCTTGCGTTGGGTACGATGACATTTGGTGAGGAGTGGGGATGGGGAGTTAACAAGGAAGAAAGCAAAAAAGTGTTTGATAGATATTCAAATGAAGATGGTAATTTTATTGATACTGCAAACCGGTATACCGAAGGAACATCAGAAAAGTATGTCGGCGAATTTATTGCATCTGACAGAGAGCACTATATTGTTGCAACAAAGTATTCTCTTTTTACCAGAAGAGATGACCCTAATTTTAGCGGCAATCACCGTAAAAATATGATGCAGGCACTGGATGCAAGTTTGAAACGGTTGAAAACAGATTACTCGATCTTTACTGGCTGCACACATGGGATTATACAACTCCGGAAGAAGAAATACTCAGAGCACTTGATGATATGGTTAGAGCAGGAAAAATTCTTTACATAGGAATATCGGACACACCCGCCTGGATAATTTCGAGGATGAATACTATCGCTGAACTCAGGGGCTGGACACAGTTTGTGGGTCTTCAGATAAAATACAGTTTAATTGATAGAACAGTTGAAAGAGAGCTTCTTCCAATGGCTCGTAAACTTGATATTGCTGTTACGCCCAGGGCAGTTCTTGGTGGAGGAATTTTATCCGGGAAGTACAACAAGAAAAAAGATGAGGAAGGGCGAGCAAAAATTTATAAATCAATTAACAATGAAAATTTAAGAATTGCCGGAGAAGTGATTAAGGTTGCAGAGGAATTAGGCAAAACACCTTCGCAGCTTGCATTAAACTGGGTAAGACAGCAGCCGGGAGTAATGATTCCAATAATCGGTGCTAAAACAGAAAAGCAACTTAAAGATAATTTGGAATGTTTAAACTTCACATTAAATGAAAAACACATGAACCAGCTAAGCGAAGTAAGCAAGATTGATATGGGATTCCCGCACGATTTTCTTACATCCGAAACGATCGTTGATATTATTTATGGTGGGACTAAGGATAAAATAGATAATCATCATAGATTTTGAAGAGGGATAGAACACTTACAACACAGATTAAACCTTGTTCAATGATCTGGAGTATTTAGTGAGCAGATAAATTTCTTGTTATATTAAACTGAATGAAAATCCAAATTAGCAAACACCTAAAAGCTATTCTTCTCGCATTACTGGTTACCTTTCTATGGTCAACTTCATTTATTTTGATCAAATGGGGGTTGACTGAAATACCACCACTAACTTATGCCGGACTAAGATACAGTCTGGCTTTTTTATGTTTGCTTCCTTTTGCATTCAATAGGAAAAACAAAACAGTAATTAAAACTCTCACAAAGAATGATTGGTTTAAACTCATTACATATGGATTGTTATTCATTGCATTTACGCAAGGCACAATGTTTATGGGACTGGAACTGCTTCCGGCTGTAACGGTAAGTTTGTGGTTAAATTTTACTCCACTTATTGTTGCAATAATGGCAATCTTTTTCCTGC
>JBATTD010000399.1:0-2465 GCA_049670345.1 Ignavibacteriaceae bacterium | reverse complement strand
CTTCGGCCTGCTGTAAATCATTGAAACGTGTATATGTTAGATTAAATACAGCTGCAAACCGTTCTAGCAGATTTGTTGTTTCTTCCGGCTGTGAATCTGGTGAAGCAATACCAATAAATCCCTGGGAAAAATAAGCGATGTTCTGAACTCTGCGTTTCTGTGAAAGACCGCCTTTGAAAGGAACATTGAGGCTGCTAAGATGTTTAAAATATTCTTCTAGTTCATTTCCCTGCATATCAACTCTGATGGATTTTTTTTGTTCTTTCCATCCTGTATACATTTTTTTAAAAGAAACATTCTCATTCAGATCTGCTGTAAAACCGGAGCTCACTTTGCTTCCGTCTTCATCTGTAATCCAGAACTCGCCAATTCCTGTTTCATCTTTAATAATTGTGATATATATACGATTGGGTTCAATACCAAGGTTCATTAATTGTTTAAAAACTACGGCAGCTGTTTCAGCCAGTTCATCGCTTTGATGCATTGCCATAGTTCTTGCTCTGACCCTTTCTAATGCAAGTTGTACCTGGGCCTCACGTGCCTGCGCTTCTGCTTTAGTAATATCAGTGTATCTGCGATACGCAAGATCAAATACATTCCGGAATCTTTTCAGAATTTTAATCTGAGATTCATCTATAGGTTTAAATGCGGAAATGCCGATATCGCCAACACCTATAGAATGGAAATAGTAATGAAGAGCCGGAATATTTTCCAGCCTGGGATCATCACGCTGACCGGATTTTCTTCGGAAATCTCTCCAATCATTTAACTGATTGCGTTCAATAACAACTTCGGCAAATGCATCCCTGGCACTTTTTATTTGTTTGAGATAATCATCAACAACAGGATGTGAATTATAATCTATATTTGATATGCTTCCACCCATAGCATCTGAAAAATCATAATCCAGAAAAAATCCTTTTTCATCATTAAGAATATGAATTATTGTATTCCTGAGATTATCGAATCCTAATTTTTGAAATTCTTTAAATGATACTTCGCAAATGCTTAATAAATCATTAGATTTATTCATACTCATAGCAACGGTTCTTACTCTTTCTAGTGAAGCTTCAATTTGTGCTTCTCGTGCCTGGGCTTCAGCATCTATTAAATCCATATAACGCCGGTAAGTGAGACTCAGTACTGACGTGTATCTGCGGAAAATTTGTAAATCTCTTTCCGTCAATTCTTTATCTGTCCAGGCAAAAACACCACCTTCTTTAAAGTAAAAATAATAACCATATTGAGTTTCATCATCGGCAAAATCAGGAAATTTAACCTGTGGATCCATTACTTTGTAATAGTCTATAATTTCATTTCCATGCAAAACAGGATGATATTCTTTCTGCAATTTCCAGTTTTCAAAAATGCTGTCTAAAACAGGATGTCCGGAAAGTTTTAATTTACCCACTACTTTTTTTATTTCATTAGCGTGAGTAGTAGTGTTCGCATGGATATCTGTTGTACGGGTCTCTGCATCCACTATTCCCACGCCACACCTATGAGGGGTAACACCGAGGGCATTTAATTCTGAAAAGAAGGTATCGACCGTAATAGCTAAATCCTCAGAACTATGCATGGCCATTGCTTTTGAACGAACTCTTTCCAGTGCGGCTTCAATTTGTGCTTCGCGAGCCTGTGCCTCAGCATTTTGTAAATCAAGAAAACGTGTATATGTTAATTCGAAAACTTTGGCAAACCGCACCAATGTATCCAATGCTTCTTGTGAAAGAGGTTCGTAAGTCATAACCCCGATATTTCCTTGTAAAAAGTTAGCATCCGTCATAATTATTCTTTCCGGTGGATTTTCGAAAAGATTTTTATAACCCTCATCTTTTGATACATGAGGTAACGTTAACAGGAATTGCATATATTCAGCTAACGCCTCCCCGGTATAGTTACGGATATTTAAAGGTTCCTTTCGTTTCCAGGCTTCATAAAAACTTACCATTGAAGAGGATTTATTCAATGGAGTAATATGATTGCCATTCATAACTTTACCGTCTCTATGTGTCATCCAGACTTTTGCAGTATGAGTTTCGGTATTAATATGACAGAAGTAGGTTCTCGCTTCAGATGGCAGCAGACCAAGTGATTTAAACTGATGAAAAAAGACAGCTACAGCTTCTAGTAACTCGCTGCTATCGTACATAGCCATTGTTCTGCTACGTACTCGTTCAAGCGCAGTTTCTATTTGTGCTTCCCTGGCTTGCACTTCGGCTTTTTGCAAATCCAAAAAGCGGGTATATGTTTGCTCTAATACGCCTGCAAATCTTTCCAGTAGCTGGATAGTTTCAGCTGGTTTTGGCTCGGGGCTGGAGAGTGAGAGGGAACCATTTGAAAAAAAAGCCATATTAATAACTCGCCTGTGCTCTGGTATCTGATTGTTCTTAAAATCATTAAATTCTTTATAACCGGGTAGGTTTTTGAAAAAATTATAGTAGGCTTTTAATTCATCACCAGAG
>JBATTD010000398.1:0-3485 GCA_049670345.1 Ignavibacteriaceae bacterium | reverse complement strand
GCCCCTTCAGAATTTACAAGCCTTGTGCTATGCACCTGAACAACGAAATTTTGGTTTTCCCATAAACGTTGCATACCAAGCATAGACCAGATTCTAATTTTTGGTTTTTCGCCTGAAATCAGGTCATCAAAATTTCTATCACAATAAATGGCTAGGTATTTAATATTTTCTTCCAGCATATAATCTATCTCTCTTCCTGTTTTGATATATCTCTGGAAGTATTCATTTGAACCAATAATTCCATCTAAAGAAACAACCTGTCTTTTGCTGAATTGCGCAAAAAGCCCGGGCCAAAATGCAGCTACTTTTTCATCTACAGGAACTAATCTTGAAATATCTTCAGCAAGCTTTAGTCGCTCAATCCAGGGAAGCGCTGGATGCAAATCATGCCTTGTCCATGCGCTAGTAAATAAATAAATTGAGAAAGCGATTATTAACATATACATATATTTAGAATAACCATAGAAACGCACATCTTTCGAAGGTGGTCTTACATCTGTTATTGATAGCAAAAATAGCTTCCTTACTACAAATGTAACAACCAGAACAACAAATAGAACTTCGGGTATAAAATAGTATGCCGTGTACGGACGAAGTTCCCTATAGAAAAAATGCATATAAATAAGATGCGAAAATATAATAGCTCCAAATAATTTTATGCTTTGTGGGAAAAAGATGGAGAGACGATTTCGCCAAACAATTAGTAACACCACAAAAAACATAAAAAATATTAACAGATACCTAATTATTTTAGATACAGGTAGAAATATTAAACCCAGAACAGAATCAAAGATATGAAAAGATCCATGCCATTCATCCGAGTTTAAGTAACTTATTAAATCGGGGAAAAAAGTATCTAAATAAAATAACTTTACTCTACCAGATATCGGCATCAGACTTTGTTCCGTGAAATAGTTAAACGCCAGATACGGTACAATTAGTAAAGAAACGATTGAGGCAAAGATAATTAAGTTTACCGTAACGAGTCTTTCAATGCGTAATCTCCACAAGAATACTATTATAGGAGCCCAGAATAAATCAGTACGAGCTAAAAAGAGAAATGATGTAAGAAGGGCAAGCAGACATATTTCCCAAATTATCGGATTGTTTATGTCAACCTTTGTTTTCTCGCTTATTCTATCGCAAATAATGAGAGTAAGAGTAAGTATAAGCAGCATAAGTGGGGTTTCAAGCCCCATCATCACAGTATATTGAAAATAGGGTTGTAATAAAATTAGTCCACCAACAGTTACGGTAGAGAGAAAAGTAGCAATCGAAGGATTTCTATTGATATACCAAATTACAAGAAAAACGAATATCACGTAACAAACCCAGGATGACAAAGCAAGGAGAACAACTCCATCTGTATCTGGTAGCAACATCCTGAATAATGTCTGTACTAGCATCCAAAGTGGCTGTACCCCATTTGTTGTCATGCCACCATCAAATGTTAGTATATGATACTCCTGGAAGTTTCTTGCAAGTACTGAATAGAAATAAGCATCATCCGTTAACAAACCGTGACGTGCTAATTCCTCTGGATTCCATAATAGATAAGTGTATAACTGTGAACCAGCAATGGCAGCCATACCAGAGGAGATAAAAAACCTTAATAGATTGTTTGGACTTTTCTTTATTTTTATTTTAAAAACATCTTTCCAGGCAGATGGTTTGATCAATTTTTTAATTGCACCATTTATCAAAATTAGTTTATCTTGCATAAAATATTATTATGTTTTATCATTTCTTTTTGAACGAATTTTTAAGACTTGATTAATTAGGTTAACAAATAAAATTGATTTCAACATCATAAAAAATTGCTTTCTGGCTTTAGGGAATAAAATAATTGAAAATACCACAACACTATAAGAGACCAAAGTAGCATATGCTGCACCAATTATACCATATTTTGGAATTAAGATAAGATTAAGTATTACATTAAAGACCATCCCTATAAGAGTTCTGAAAAAGGAGAGCTTTGTAAAATTTTCTGTTATTAAATACTGACTGCTTGCTACTCCTAGGAAGACCGCAACTCCTGCCCAAATATAAATAGTTAAAACCGGTGCTGCTGATTGGAACTCATTACCAAAAATAATATTAATAATATCCCTGGAAAAAATACTTACCGGTACAGCAATTGAAATAGCCAGCCAGGCAAGTATATCGTAAAGCTTCTGCATACGATTGAAATAAAATTTATTACTTACATTTTTAGCTTTAACTATTGCTGGATAGATCGAATTTGTTAGTGCAATAGGAATAAAATACCAAGCTTCGCTTAATCTTACGGCGACTGCGTAATAACCTAATTCTTTACTATCAAGCATATTTTTTATCATTACTTGATCAATCTTTGTATAAATTGCTATAGCCAAACCGGAAAGGATCAACGGCCAGGAATCTTTTAATAGATTCACTGCTGTCTCTTTACGAAAATTCCAATTAATTATTTTGAGCTTATTATGTTTATAAACTAACAGAAAGCCAGCAGCAGCAGCAAAAAATTCAACAGAGAATACAATTGCAAAATATATTAATGGTGCTTCTACAATTATTAAAAAAATTTTAAGTGCCGATGTAAGCAACACAGAAGCCGTCATTACATAAACTGAATATTTAGCTTTTACTTCTGCAGGAAAATAATAATCGATAACACTGAAAGATTGAAAAATCGCTGATGTTGAAATAATGAGAATAAGAATTGATATATCAGCAGGTTCGCCGGAAATAAACAGGATTAAAGCAATAAGGATTATAGTAACTATTCCCCCAACGAGACGAAGTAGAAAAACGGAACCTAAAATGTTGTCTCTTCTTTCAGGATATTTTACAAGCTCTCTTATGGAAATGCTTTCGAGACCAAGTATAGAAATGGCAGAGAACAATCCGTAAAAACTAATCGCATAACTTAACAAACCGAACTGCTCTGGACCAAGATAACGTATTACTAATACGGTAACTACAAAAGCGATAAGTATGCGTAGAATTTTTTCGGTAAATAGCCAGGAAGTGTTTTTAAAATACTTCTTAAATGATTCGGATTTGAGATCAATCCTTGTTTCTATTTTGTCTTTATCACTCAAGTAATTATTATATTCGCAGTGATTGATATATATTCTTCATATTCAATTATTTTATCAGTTCGCCCATTTCTTTTTTCGCCAATGTACAATTATTCTGCTCAACCCGATGTACGAAAGGAATATCTTTAATTTAGTGCGGAGCACTCTCAATTTGTAATTTTTCCTCGCATTAAAATTCCAATAGTTATATTTCTTTAATGCCTTTCTAGTTTCTTCAATGGAATCTAACTCATTTGACCAGGAAGCTCCGCCTGCAGCCATAGTTACCAACGGTTCGCCTTTTAAATATATCCCTTTATTGTAGAAATCATCTATCTGTTTTGTTAAACGGCAGATGAATTCAAAATCCATCGCATAATTATAACCAGTATCAAATCTGCCATATTCCTTATAAACTTC
>JBATTD010000397.1:0-8023 GCA_049670345.1 Ignavibacteriaceae bacterium | reverse complement strand
TATCCGGTTACGTGCGGGACGGAGCAATGGCATTCCTTAAAAGAGAATATAGAGTCTTAGCAGTTTTTGTTTTTGTAGTAGCTATTTTACTGGCAATTGCCAACTGGAATTCACCAGATAGCAGCCCCATTATTGCGATATCATTTGTACTTGGAGCTTTTAGTTCTGCCTTAGCAGGCTTTTTTGGAATGCGCGTTGCAACTTCAGCAAATGTAAGAACAACAAATGCTGCAAGAAAAAGTTTGAATGGCGCACTGCAAGTTGCTTTCTCAGGTGGAAGTGTAATGGGAATGTGTGTAGTTGGACTTGGAGTGTTGGGATTAGGGCTTCTCTTACCTATTTATTCTGGAATATTTACAAATCCTGATGGCACTACAAATATTGTTGTAGTAATTAATATTATTACCGGTTTTTCTTTTGGTGCTTCTTCAATTGCACTTTTTGCTCGTGTTGGAGGTGGAATTTATACAAAAGCTGCAGACGTTGGAGCTGATTTGGTTGGTAAAGTGGAAGCTGGAATTCCGGAAGATGATCCACGTAATCCAGCTACAATTGCTGATTTAGTTGGCGATAACGTAGGTGATGTTGCCGGTATGGGTGCAGATTTATTTGAAAGCTTTGTAGGTTCCATTGTCGGTACTATGGTACTTGGTATTGTTTATGAAGATATAAACTTAATCGTCTTACCACTTTTTCTAGCCGGGCTTGGCATCATCTGTTCGATAATAGGTACTTTTGCCGTAAGAACGAAAGAAGGTGGTAATCCTCAGGCAGCATTGAATCTTGGAACCTTCGGTGCAGGCGCATTAATGATATTACTGGCATATCCGCTTATAAATTATTTTGTTCCTGAAGCTGCTGTACCAACCACAAATGTTACAGGATTATTAACCATTCTAACTGCCCCAAATATTTTCATAGTAACAATTGTAGGTCTATTAGCAGGAATTGCTATCGGTTTAACAACTGAGTACTACACATCTGAATCAAGGAAACCCGCACAAAATATAGCAGCTCAATCACAAACAGGGGCAGCTACAAACATCATTGCAGGATTAGCGCTCGGAATGAAATCTACTGCGTTACCGGTTATTTATATTGCAATTGCAATTGTTGCATCATATTACTTTGCCGGTTTATACGGTATTGCAATAGCGGCACTTGGTATGCTTTCTACAACCGGTATCCAGTTAGCAGTTGATGCTTATGGTCCAATTGCAGATAATGCAGGCGGTTTGGCTGAGCTGAGTGAACTGCCTCCGGAAGTTCGTGAAAGAACTGATAAGCTTGATGCTGTGGGAAATACAACTGCTGCTATTGGTAAAGGTTTTGCAATCGGTTCTGCTGCACTAACGGCGCTTGCTTTATTCAGCGCTTTTCAATCACAGGCACAAATCACTATGATTGATGTAAGCAATCCTTATGTAATGGCTGGATTATTTATCGGTGGTATTTTACCATTTTTATTTAGTTCTATGGCAATGAAGGCGGTTGGCGATGCAGCATTTGAAATGATTGAAGAGGTTAGGCGCCAGTTTAGAGAGATACCAGGTTTAATGGAAGGCAAAGCGAAAGCCGATCATGCAAAATGTGTAGATATTGCAACTGCCGCTGCAATTAAAAAAATGATTGCTCCCGGGTTGATTGCAGTTATAACACCGGTAGTTTTTGGATTTATTAGCAAAGAAGCCCTTGGTGGTTTGCTTGCCGGTGTCACACTTGTTGGTGTTTTAATGGCAATCTTTCAAGCTAATGCCGGCGGTGCCTGGGATAATGCTAAAAAGCATATAGAGGCAGGCGCATTCGGTGGTAAAGGATCAGATCCTCATAAAGCCGCTGTTGTTGGAGATACTGTAGGCGATCCGTTTAAAGATACATCAGGTCCCTCATTAAATATTTTAATTAAATTGATGGCAGTTATTGCATTGGTAATTGCACCGCTAATAATTTAGGTTTGCATTATGCAAAATAAAAAAAAGAAACCTGCTTGTCCGTATTGCAATGTTGAAATGCTTCCCTGGATGCCTCCCGCAGAATCGTCCTGGGGTGAGAATCTTCAATATGTTTGTTTTGATGATTCGTGCCGTTATTATGTTAATGGGTGGGATCATATGTGGAAAAACTTTAATGTAAAATCCTCTTACAGACATCGCTTTAATCCGGAAAATGGTGAATCCGGACCTCTTCCGGTCTGGTCTGAAAATGCTCTAAAAGATAGGATAACACTTTGAAATTATAATGGAATTGGAGAATAAAATGAATGAGCTAGATACACTAAAAAGAACAATACTGGAACAGTTTCCAAGACTCGACGAAGATGCCAAATTTAAGTTTTCCTGTCATCCGGGAGTTTCTTGTTTTAACCAATGTTGTGCCGATGTTAATATATTTTTAACACCGTATGATGTGCTGCGATTAAAAAATCATCTGGGAATTAGTTCTCAGGAGTTTTTAGATAAGTATACGCAATTGGTTGCAGACCGTAAGCAACAGCTTCCTGCAGTACAATTACGAATGACTGAAACTGAAACAAAACATTGTTTTTTTGTTAGTCCTGAAAAGGGCTGTACAGTTTACGAGAATAGACCCTGGTCTTGCCGGATGTACCCGGTGGGACAGGCATCTTCAAAAGAGAGTGAAAATTCTGAAGATGAAAAATTTTATTTCATCTTGAATGAAGAAGTATGCAAAGGTTTTGAGGATGGAAAGGAATGGACAATTTCGAAGTGGATGAAGGATCAGGGAGTTGGTGATTACGATAAGTTTGGGGAAATGTTTAAAGAGATAGCATTTCATGATTTCTTTGATCAGGGAAAAATTTTAACGCCTCAAAAAGTTGAGATGTTCTTTTTAGCTTGTTATAACTTAGATCGTTTTAAAGACTTTATAAAAGATACCACATTTTTAAATCGATTTGAGATTGAAGAAGAGCGGCTGGCAAAAATTATGAAAGATGATGAAGAGCTGTTGAAATTTGGATTTGACTGGATAAAATTCGGTCTCTTTGGTGAAAAAACAATGAAAATTAAAAATCAGGATAATAAAAAATAAAGGGTGTTATCGTGGAAAGCAGAACATTAATTCAACCCGATGTAAAATTTATTTCTTATTTAAAAAAAAATGGCGGAGACACTTTAAAAAAATGTTATCAGTGTGCATCCTGCTCTGTTGTATGCTCATTGTCCCCGGAGTTGGAAGCATTTCCAAGAAAGGAAATGATTTCTGCCAGTTGGGGACAAAAGGAAAATCTTCTTTCTGATCCGGATGTTTGGTTATGCCATGGTTGTTCGGATTGCAGCACGCACTGCCCAAGAGGAGCCAAACCTGGCGATGTACTGGCTGCTGTTCGTTCTTATGTTATTGATTTTTTTGCATTTCCAAAATTTATGGGCTCCGCCATAAAAAATCCGATATTTCTTATTCCTTTACTTTTAGTTCCTGCAATAATATTGTTTGGGCTTCTGTATAATAATCTCGATGGTAATTTCAATCAGCTTAATGAAGGTGTTGTAAAGTTTGCAAGATTTCTTCCGCATGGAGTGTTAGAAGCATTTTTTATTGGCGGTAACATACTGATATTCGCTTTTGCTGCTATTGGTTTATCAAGGTTTTGGAAAAATTTAAATTCTATTACTGTTCCGGAGAAGAAGGAGAGTTTCATAAAAGTATTTATTGAAACAATTATTGAAATTGTTTCTCACAAAAATTTTAATACTTGTTCATCTTCCTCTACCAGGTTCTGGGGTCACCTTTTAATCTTTTACGGATTTTTTGGGGCAATGGCAACTGCAGGACTTGCTGTAGGCGCGATTGTACTATTCGATCTAACACCAATCCCGCTTTTTCATCCAATTAAAATTTTAGGTAATCTTAGCGGCATAGCAATGGTTATAGGATGTACTATCGTTACTGTAAAAAGATTACAAACTAAAAATGATAAAGGTACCAGCACATACAACGATTGGTTATTAATCATCTTTGTATTTTTAGTTGCATCTACCGGGTTGTTAACTCAAACTATGAGACTTTTTGAAGTACCGTTCCTGGCATACAATATATATTTTGTTCATATGGTATTTATATTTTTCTTACTATGGTATGCCCCTTATTCAAAGCTTGCACATATGTTTTACAGAACTCTCGCATTAGTTTATTTAAGGCAGAATGGTAGAGAAAAAAAGATGACGATATTTAAGAGTTTTGCATTATTCTTTATAAAGTTATAATGCTTGTATAAATATAGTTTGTGATGATATAGAATCAAGTTGAATTAAGTTATTATTTTGTGAAAGAAAATATAGTTTTGGATTCTGGTAGTAAACTGAAAAGTTAGTCATGGAACATTTTATAAAAATTGTTCATAACTGGAGATATTACTTGTGGTAAAGGTGCCAAAAAATAAATCTCGACTTAAAAAATTCCGTGAATATATAGCAAAGTTTAATTTAAAATTTCCCGATGAGGGAACATCACCGGAACGTTACCGCGCCCTCCGTAGAAACATTATGCTTCTGATGATCTTAGTAACGATCATTCCACTTTCTCTTATGGCAACCATAAATTATTACCAATACCAGAAGAGTCTGAAAGCTGAAATTTTTAATCCTTTAAATGTCTTAACAAATAAAACAAAACGCTCATTCGAGCTTTTCCTTGAGGAACGCCTCTCAACAATCAGGTTCATCTCTTCTGCTTACTCTTGCGAGGATTTAGCAGATGAAAAAATTATGAACCATATACTGTTAGTGTTAAAAAAGGAATTTGAGGGCTTTGTAGATCTGGCACTAATTAATAGTGAGGGTAAAGTGGTGAATTATGCCGGCCCCTATGCCTTTTTAGGAAAAGATTATTCTCAGCAGAGCTGGTTCCACGAAGTATTGGTCAAGGGTTGTCACATAAGTGATGTATTTATGGGGTACAGAAAATTTCCACACATTGCCATTGCGATACAAAACCTTACTGAGGCTGACCAGTGCTGGATTTTGCGTGCAACCATAGACACAAAAAAGTTTGATGCAATTATAGCTACAATGGAACTCGACCCGCAAAGTGATGCATTTTTATTGAATAAAGAAGGTATTCTTCAAACTGATTCCAGACTTTATGGAAAAATACTTGAAGAATGCTCACTCTCAATTCCACACGGAGGATATGGAACCTATTTATCTGAAGAAATAGACAATGAAGGACGTGAAATTTTTATTGCCTACACGAAGTTTGTAGAACCAGAATACACTTTAGTTGTAGTAAAACCCAGGTCCTTAATTTTAAAAACCTGGTTTACGTTTCGAACAGAGATATTTTTTATTTTTCTTGGAAGTGTTTTGATAATTGTTTTATTGGTTTTTAAACTTACTGATATTCAGGTGAACCATATAAAAGAAGCCGATGAAAAACGTGAATTAGCTTTCCGTGAATTGGAACATTCTCAAAAACTTTCGTCAATTGGAAGACTCGCTGCTGGCGTTGCTCATGAAATAAATAATCCGCTGGCAATTATTTGCCAGAAGGCGGGTTTAATGAAAGATTTAATTGATATTGGATCCGATTTTAAAGAGAAATCAAAATTTATGCAAATAACTGATTCAATCCTTCAATCAGTCAATCGTTGCAGTACAATAACACATCGCCTTCTTGGATTTGCACGACGTATGGAAGTAGAATATGAGGAATTGAATTTGAATGATGTTCTTCAAGAAGTAATAGGATTCCTGGAGAAGGAAGCTCTTCATCGAAATATTAAAGTTGTAACGAACTTTGCTGATGATCTACCTCTAATCTCATCGGATCGTTCACAGCTTCAGCAGGTATTCCTAAATATTCTTGCCAATGGTTTTGCAGCTGTTGAGGATGGAGGAATAGTAAAAATTAAAACATGGGAAGAGGATAATGAGATTGAAGGAGTATACATACGGGATAACGGCTGCGGTATGTCCGACAAAGACTTAGATAATATTTTCGAACCTTTCTTTACAACAAAAAAAGGATATGGTACAGGGTTAGGTCTTCCAATAACATATGGAATTATTAAAAAGATGGGTGGAACTATAGAAGTTAAAAGTACTGAAGGAGTGGGATCCACTTTTACTATTCTGTTGCCAAAGAAACTAAAAAAAGATTTAAAGGATTAGAATGGATGAATATCTTGTGCTGATTGTAGATGATGAGGAAGAGCTTGTAACAACAATTGCAGAAAGATTACAGATAAGAGGAATGACAGCTAAAACTGCTACTGATGGTGAGACTGCTTTAAAGATGATTGAAGAAAATCCACCTCAAGTTGTTGTTCTGGATGTTATGATGCCTGGCATAGGTGGTATAGAAATCTTACAACGAATGAAGGCACAGAACATTCAAATTCCAGTTATACTTCTTACTGGATATGGTTCTACAGAACAGGGTACGGAAGGGATGGAACTGGGTGCGTTTGATTATTTAATGAAACCTTGTGATTTGAATATGTTGATAAGCAAAATTAAGGAAGCTGTACAAAATTTATAACTAAAATTTTCTCTTTATTTTGAGAAACGTTATGAGAGAAATGAGCGAGAGAGAAATTGCATTTATTGGAAAAATTACCGCCGGGGTAACTCACGAAATTAATAATGCGCTCGCAAGTATCAAAGAGATTTCCGGGCTAATGGAAGATTTGATATCCATGTCTTCAACAGATTCATTTCCTCATCAGGAAAAATTCGCTAAAATTTTACCAAAAATCCGGGAACAGGTACAACGGTGCGTTAAATTAACAACCCAGCTTAAAAAGTTTTCACATCTAACAGATGAATATACAGCACAAGTAGAACTAAATGATTTTATTGAACACCTTATTTTTCTAACTCAACGCTTTGCAAGGATAAAAAGAGTTGAACTGCAATATCAACCGGCAGATCAGGCAGTTAACTTCAATACTATCCCAATACAACTTCAAATGGCTATCTATTATTGTATAACTTATTTCCTTAGCCATACTGATGATGGAGGGAAGATTTTTATTCATCCATTAATAAATGGTGAACAATATTCCATTAATATAAAATTTGAAGGTGAGGTATTAGATAAAAGTAAACTGTTTAATGATCCATCTTCTAAAGAAGAATTGTTGATTTTGCAGGATGTTATCTCTTCCCTCGAGGGGAGCGTCGAATTTGATGGATCTGCACAAAGTATAAATCTGAATCTTAAGGAAAGACAAGAAAATAATTGAATTTTAGATATGGATGATAAAAAAATGTTGGATGCAGTAAAGATTAAAAAAACAAAACAACTCAAAGCAAGGGAGGCTTAACATGGAGAAAATAAAAATTCTTTTAGTTGATGACGAAAAAGAATTCGTAGAAACGCTATCCGAACGGATACGGATGCGGGATCATGATTCTGATGTTGCTTTAGATGGGGAAGAAGCTTTAAAACAGATGGATGATGATTTACCCGATGTAGTGGTACTGGATCTTAAAATGCCCGGTATTGATGGTATGGAAGTATTAAGACGAATAAGAAAAGCTTATCCTAAAGTACAGGTTATAATGTTAACAGGACATGGATCGGATAAGGATGAAAAGGAAGCAAGGAAGTTGGGCGCTTTCGAATATCTTCAAAAACCGGTTGAAATTGAAACACTGATGAAGAAGATTAAAAAAGCTTATAAACAAAAATTTGAAAGCAGCATGATGGCGGCAACCTTTGCGGAAGCAGGGGAATTTGATACAGCGAAAGAAATTCTTGAGGCTGATGAAGAGAATGATGAAAAGGGGAATGATAAAAAGAAGAAATAATATTTTAGGGAAAACGATAAATGAAAATAAATGTACTTCTGGTAGATGATGAGAAAGACTTTGTTGAAGCCCTGGCTGAACGACTTCAGCTAAGGGATTTTAATGTTACCATAGCGTTCAGTGGAGATGAAGCAATAAAACTTGTTGAAGAGAATGGGTTTGACGTTATAGTACTTGATGTGCAGATGCCTGGTAAAAATGGTGTTGAAACTTTGAAAGAAATTAAAAATATCGAACAGCTTTCACAG
>JBATTD010000396.1:0-5018 GCA_049670345.1 Ignavibacteriaceae bacterium | reverse complement strand
GGACCGCCGCCAAGATAAGATGCAACATTCCGATGCCGCTGCCATGTTGCCGCATATAACTGATCGGGATTACGGGGATCTATAATTATATCAGTTACTCCAATCCACTCATCATCTCCTAAAACTTTTTCCCATGTTGTACCGGCGTCTGTTGTTTTATAAAGGCCACGCTCACCACCTTTAGACCATAACGGTCCCTGTACTGCTGCCCAAAGAATATCTGAATTTTCCGGATGTACTATAATTTTAGATATATGTTGAGATTCTTTCAGACCCATATTTTCCCAGCTTTCACCGCCATCTTTGCTCCGGTAGATTCCATCGCCGTAACCGACATGTCTTCCGCCAACATTCTCACCCGTGCCTACCCATACAACAAATGGGTTTTGAGGATCCAGAGTTACGCATCCAATCGAATAAGAAGATTGATCATCGAAAATGGGCTGCCATGTATTTCCTGCATTATTTGTTTTCCAAACACCGCCCGATCCTACCGCAACATACCACTGGCTCGGATCACCCGGGTTGATTGCAATATCGGCAATACGTCCCGACATTAAAGCCGGACCTATACTGCGCAACTTTAAGCCGGAAAATGTTTTATCACTAAATAAAGTGTCTTTATCATTTTCCTGCGCAGAGATAGCATTGGAAGCGATTAATAAAAAGAAACTGCAAATGATGAATCGGGTTACAACGTTCATGATCATTCTCCTTAAGAATAGTTAAGAACTGCATCGCTAATCATAGATGTTCTGCGAAAAGCCATGCCGAATTGAATCTGCAATATGGCAGTTAGGAAACAAACATCAAAATATAACAACTATAATTATCGAATTCTTCGATGGCGTGAATGATGGCTATTCTGGTATGATTCTGCCCTTTCAATGTGGCGGATGAAATTTTAGTTTTTTATTTTTGGGTATTAATTGCATTTGAATTTTTTCGCTTTCTACCATTTCCAAATCAATAATTCTTTTCCTTCAATTCTTTAACGAAGAAGAATCATTCCTGCCCACCCTGCCTATCGGCAGGCAGGGCAGGCAGGGCAGGAAGGCAGGTTCTTTATCCCATAGACTATCTTAATAAAATCATCTTCTTCACATCAGTATAGTCTCCAGCTTGAATTTTATAGAGATATATTCCACTGGAAAGGTTCGCAGCATCAAAACTTATTTCGTAATTACCTGCAGGCTGCTGCTCATTAACAAGTGTTGTAACTTCCCCGCCTAAAATATCGTATACCTTCAGCGTAGTTCTCAGGCCAAAGCCTGATGCTACCGTCGGCACACTGAATTTAATTTTGGTAGTTGGATTAAACGGATTGGGATAGTTCTGGAAAAGCTTCAGCTCTTCAGGATAAAGATTATTTCCCTCATCAATATGAAGTACACCGGTATCGAATGATGTTAAGACCCCAAGATGATCGGAGCAGTAATTAGTGCCGTTGTACGGCTGGTTCATTACCACATCAGATTCAAGTGGAACAAGGTCGCCTGTACTTTTAGTGAATACATAATCGATTCTTGCGGTTGGTGCATTAGAAGGCATAGTATATCCTGGACTGCCGGGATTAACATAGTTATAGCTATCAACATAAAAGGTATCGCTACCTGTGTTTGTTAATAGTTGGATGGATGTGGCATTCGGCGGATCATTAAAGTCTCCTGTTAATATTGATGCAACTGCCGGATGATTATTTTCTGTATTTTCTATGTATTGAATAATCTGTTGTACCTGCTGTACGCGAACACTGCTGCTGTTAAAAGAAAGATGTGTATTAAAAAAATTAACTGTACCGATTGGTGTATTAATTTTATTCCAAACCACTTTTCGCGGGAAAACACCCGTGACTAACTGGAAGAAACCTTCTTCTTCAACGTTGTGTTTGGTAATTATTCCAACAAACTCCCTGAACTGGTTATCCCATGAAAGATGTGTGAAGCTTGTATAATAGTTGTAGCTTATTCCGAAGTAAGCACTTAATGAATCGGCAATTACTTTTACCTGGTTATCTGCTCCTCCTCCACTCAATGATTCATTAATTTCCTGAAGGCCTATAATATCAGGATCAATCTGTATCAGCTTATCGATTATGTGAATAATGCGTACCTCAGGTGCCGTCCCCGGTTTCATACCCTGAATATTATAAGTCATCACTTTGAGAGAGTCACCGCCAAAAGCAACTCCGCCAGCTAATAGAAAAATTAATATTGTTTTCATCATGACTAACCGTCCAAATTTTACTTTCCTTGATGAGAATATAAGCATGATTTATTTATCTTATCAAAAAATTAGAATAAAGAACAAATTTATAGATGCGCCAATTTCCGACTGGAAGTTAAAATTCATTCTTTGGGAAAGATCACTTTGCGGAGGTTTTCAAGTATCCAGCATCCGGCAACTAAGAACCAGGCACAAAGAACTCCGAACTAATTCACATCGCCTCATCAAACTCTTTACTGTATTTTGCCACTCCTGAAACTCCTGCCATTTTTTCTTTATCAAGTATCATTACCATAAATGCTTCAGCCGGCACACCATCCCACTGAGGATTTATTCCATAGTTTGAAGCCATTTCAAATCCGAAGCGAGGGTAATACTTTTCATGACCTAGTACGATTATAAAAGATTGGCTGGTTTCCTTCACTCTTTTTATTCCATCCTTTACAAGTAAAGAGCCAATTCCTTTATTCTGGTAATCTGGATGGACAGCCATAGGTGCCAGACCCATGCCTTTAATTGTTTTTCCGTTATGGTTTATTAAGGCAGGACTAAAGAAAATATGACCCACAACTTTCTCACCTTCTACAGCCACTAAAGATATAGTCTCCTCACAAGATTCTCTTATCTTATCTACAATACGTCCTTCGTCCGGCTGTCCAAATGCACTGTCATTAATTTCTCTAACTGCTTCGTGATCTTCTGCTCGTTCTTCCCTGATTTTGATCATATTTTTTCTTTATTTCATTAACAATTTGTGTTCTTAGACCTCCTCAAATAAAAATAATCGCACACGACCGCCGATCGCTTTTGATTTATGACGATATTGTCTCCCACCGGGAATGAACAGACCATCACCGGCAGACATTCGTTCAACTGATCCATTAATATTTGTCTCAAGCTCACCTTCAAGTATATAGCCAACATGTCCCTCCTCACACCAATTAGCTTCGCCAGCGTCCGGTCCGATCTCGACCAACCGAAGCTGCTTTCCATTACGCAAAACTCGTTTCACAAGCATTCCGGCAGATTTGTTATCCCATTCTATTTGATCAAAATTAATTCGTATTGAGTTCATTATTTATCTCCTTAATATGTCCGCCAGTTTTACTCTGGTTTAAACGGTTTCGCATCAGGGTTTTCGCCTTAAGATAATCATTGTCATGTCGTCATTCTGCGAGGCGTCACCAAAGTGTAAATTAACCGCTGCAATGATCTTCTCAATTAACTCGTTGGCAGATTCACCGTTATCACGTTTAACAATTTCGCGTAGCTTTTCATCACCAAATTCTTCCATCCGAACGTTCATTGCTTCGGAAATTCCATCTGAATAAATCAATAATCGGTCACCTGGATTGATGGGTATTTCATCATTCTGATAGGATACATCTTCCTTCAGGGCAAGCGCAAGTCCATGGGTTTTAAGCGGGCGAGGTTTTTTACCCGCAGAAAAGAGGAGCGGTGTGTTTTGTCCGGCGTTGGCATAACACAAGGTATTTTTTTTGGTATCCAAAATTCCATAAAAAAGAGATACAAATGTTTTCGAATCTGTACTATCAAACAATAGTTTATTTGCCCTCTCCAAACATTCATTAGAACTTCCGCCAAAAAATGATTGACCACGGATAGTTGCCTGCAGGTTAGACATCACCAAAGCAGCCGCAAGTCCCTTCCCACTAACATCTCCCAGCCCAATTGCCAGCCGATGTTCATCCAGACGGATAAAATCATAATAATCTCCACCAACATTTAAGGCAGGGAGGCTCATTCCGGCAATGTCGTACCCGGAGATCTCAGGATTAGATTTCGGAAGAAGGTTTGCCTGAATATCTCTTGCCATCCTGGCTTCTTCTTTTAACCTTATACGAGCTTCCCGTGCTTTGTTGCGTTCGGTAATGTCCCGGTAAATAGCATAGACACTTATCTGCTTTCCTTCATAGATAATGGGAGCACCCAAAATCGACACATCAAATCGAGTCCCATCCTTCCGCTTGCGTATTGAATCGGCTTCCACTCTTTCTCCATGTATCACCTTATGGGAAAACATAGAGGCTTCATCCTGTAACTCTTCCGGGGCAACCAGATCATTGATGGATCTTCCTATGGCTTCTTCGCGGGAGTAGCCAAACATGGTTGTGAACTCGTCGTTCACATTAACAACAATGTCATTATTGTCATGCCACACAATTGCTTCAGGAGCGCTATTGAATAATTTTTCAAGATAGGTTTTCTGGAGATAAAGTTCTTCCTCTGCTTTTTTTCGTTCGGTTATATCCCGATAGATGGCATAGTCTCCCACCGGCTTACCTTCATGAACAATTGGAGCAACGAGAATCGAGACATCAACTAGATTCCCACTTTTACGTTTCCGCTTTGTATCAATCTCAACTCTTTTTCCGCTCTTCACCATTTTGGAAACCTTTACAGCTTCATCCCACAGCTCTTTTGGGGCAACAAGCTCATTGATTGTTTTACCAATTGCTTCCTGCCGGGAATAACCAAACAATTTTGTAAATTCATCATTCACATCGACAATAAGGTCATTATTATCCTGCAATGTAATTGCTTCAGGAGCGCTGTTAAAGAGCTTTTCAAAGTAGGTTTTCTGGAGATGTAGATCTTCCACTGCTTTCTTACGTTCGGTTATATCCCGATAGATGGCGTAGTCTCCCACCGGCTTACCTTCATGAACAATAGGAGCAACGAGAATCGAGACATCAACTAGATTCCCACTTTTACGTTTCCGCTTTGTATCAATCTCAACTCTTTTTCCGCTCTTCACCATTTTGGAAACC
>JBATTD010000395.1:0-2750 GCA_049670345.1 Ignavibacteriaceae bacterium | reverse complement strand
AAGTTTGGAATCTATAAAGCCCACACTGAATATACCCAGTATAATGATAAGTACATAGGCTAAGCCTGCAACTCTTGCATAAACAAGCAGCGATACCTCGGCGGTACGATTTGTCATTTCAATTTCTCCTGATTTGCAAAATTCTATTTTCATGTTCCAAAGTTATTACTACTTTCCATTTTTATGTTCACCTTATCCTATTCAGGATTTATTGAATTATTTGCATCATCATTCTCTTCTATTCTCTCTTTATCTGTATCCATTGAAGGAATTTTGCCCCCTCTAAACAAAAGCCAAAACATAAATATCAATTCTCCCCATCCCACAACCATACTAATTGCCGCATCGAAGTTGGGAAAAAGAAATTTACCAAAATAATCTATTAGATAACCTAAACCTGCGGCCATCAACAGGACGCCTAGAATTCTTAGAATATAGTCTGATTTGAATGCTAAATAACCTAGTGCAACGAGATGAAATCCAAAAACTATTAATCCAACAGCCCATATATCATAGAAAGCATTGATAAATAACAACACTTGAGCATGCAACTGATCTGCTTCAAAGACAGCCAGGTAATTAGCACCACTTAAAAGTATCAAAACAATAACAAGATTAAGTAGAGCGATTCCTAATATAGCCGCATACACCAACCTAAGCCATGCCGTAAGTAACGAGAGACTCTTATTCACTTGTTTGAGAAAAACATAAAGTGCCCAGGCTACTACCACATCACAGATAAGCACAATTAGTATGCAACAAATACCTATACGGAATATCATCTCAGAAGCCATAATATTATTTGCAGTTGCTGTTGCATCTCCCGGCACAATAAGATTCTGGAAAACAAAAAAGTCAGCAAAGACGTAGAATATGGTCATGATTAGTAACCCGAACCCTGCGACTATTGCAGCTTTACGTTGTGATAGATCGGCGATACTTGGGGTTATATTGTTTGAATTCATTTGTTTATCCTTGAGTTTTATTATTTAAATTGCGCTGTACAGTTTCCTTCAAGGTTGCTTTGATTCGGTCATTTCCAATATAGTTTACCACAATCTATCCTATAAGTTTGTAAAATCTAACAGCGTTGCAATTATGCCAGTTCAATTATCGAACTAAGTTTGCTAACTGTATTCCAATTTCTCGCGGTAACCGGAACGCCCATACTTTGTTCTACTTTTGCGGCTATTTTGGAACGACCAATTCCATCAGGTGCATAAAGATAGAAAATATTTCTAATGAGTTTAAATTCTTCTGAATCGGATTTAATAGCAAATAGTTGCTCTAAATCGGGAGACTCAGGATGTGAAGCTAAGAAAAAGAAATGCAATGCTTTTCCATCTTTTGTTTCAAATGGATTGTTATCAATAGCATCATGCAAATCAGCTAAGTCAAGTAGCAAGACTTTCGGTTTAAAGCTATAATTTTTCAAAATTTTTAGGCGGATTTTTTCAACTATTTTATTGGGTTTCCCTTGCTTGATCTGAAATACGACATTCCCACTCTGAATATAGGTCTTTACATTCTCACAACCCATGTCCTCAAGAATATTTACCAGGCTCTTCATTGGCAAGATATTTTTTCCTCCAACATTAATGCCTCTAAAAAGAGCTATGTAAGTATTCATACAAGATTCCTTGTTCAGTAAACATAACGGCATAACAATGTTGCCGATAACAGGCAGCCCAAAACAGCAGTGCCGAATAATTGCAACTATTTTCTATTTATAAAATGTTTCTTAGAACAACCTACCTTAAAGAGCAACTTATTTTTGCATTCACAATTTTATAATTGCACAAGTACCGCACAGATAAACGCTGTCCGTGTTGAGCGGAGGGTTATGTGCAATTATTGAAATCACTCTCATACTTTTAAACTTTAATTCTTAATAGCTAACACTGATGGTGTTTGACATCCAACAATTGCAGGAACTTCATGGATAAGTTCGTCATTGTTGATAGCTTCAACCATAAAAAGAGCAAAATCTACACGACGAGTTAAATTACTCTTCAAAATGGGATCTCCAACATGTTTACTCCACCTTGGTAAACCTTGACTCTCACCTTCTTCGAGACCGCTACCGCGCACTACCGTCCACCGACTGTCACTAGAAAATATTCGGTGACAAGCTTCCACTTGATCGTTAATATCAACTAGTCGAAAAAATTTACCAATCCAACTTGCAATTTTCACCAATATTTTGAAAGTATGAGAATACTTATCTTGACCATCTTGAGTTATATGCCATCCGCAAGAGAATATAAGGCGCGCATCTAAGGGTGCAAAATCCAATACTGCTTGAGCAGTCCCAGAAGAGTAATTGTGAACACCCCAAGGGACAAGCACCGTTAGGACTGCATCACATTCTCTTACTGCACTTTTGATTACTTCACGGTTGTTGGTAGCACCAGGTATAATTGTCATTCGGTCTTTGAATCTATCAAGTTTGCTCACACTCTTCTCTCGACATACACCAATCACTTCATATTCATGATTAAGCGCATGTTGAACCATATACTGTCCAAGTTTCCCAGATGCCCCAACAATACAAATCTTCTTCATATTTTTTCCTTATTCTCAGTAGCACATAACTATTACTTATACCGAACCCGATTCTCGTCAGCAGGTAAGAATTATTTTCTAAATACTGTGCTTAACTGCAAAAGTAACTTAAATTAAAAAGCAAAAAAGCAACAACCGGGAAACGAATAAATAATATCGGTTCACAAAATTGTTCAGGAAATAAT
>JBATTD010000394.1:0-4450 GCA_049670345.1 Ignavibacteriaceae bacterium | reverse complement strand
TGATAATATGTGCTTGTTCATCTGCAACAGAAAGTACAAAATTATCATATTCTGTTGATAATGCTGATCAAATTATTTTTAATTATAATTCTCGTGCTATGATTCTAAAATTTCTTATATTCGGTGTTCTATTATTATTCTCCGTTAGTTGTTCATCATCCAAACAAAACACAAATGAGGATAGTGGCGATAAAGATGTATATATTTTTGATGATGTACCAGCCAGTGATTCTTTCCAAATTGATAATGTAGAAAATGATTTAAACTATAATTTCTATGTTCAAATCGGGGCTTTTACAACCAAGATAAGTGCTGAGGATTTTGCAGAAGAAGGTGTAAATACTTTAAATAAAGAGTTGGAAGTTAAGTACAATAGCATCTCAAATTTGTATACTGTTAGATTAAAGGAATTATTTAATAGCAGAATTGAAGCAGAAAAGATAAGAAATGAACTGTGGCAGGATGATAAATTCAAAGATGCCTGGATTGTAAAGGAACACAAGTAAATTTAGTTATTACCTCTCTAAAATATTTTTAGAAATTAACATTTATTATTGGAATATTAGTTTTGGATTCACTAATTTCAATAATATTTAATCAATCATTATTTTACCTATTGGTGGGAGGCGTGCGATGGCTTTTTCTTTAAATAAAATCATGCTTATTGGTAATCTTGGCAGAGATGCCGAAACGAGATTTACAACAAACAACCTTTCTGTTACAAACTTTAGTATTGCGACAACTCGAGGTTATAAGGATAAGGATGGCAATTGGCAGAATGAAACTACCTGGCATAATGTGACGGGTTTTAATCTTTCCGATTACTATAAAGATAATTTAAAAAAAGGAAAGAAATTTTATATTGAAGGAAGAATTTCTAAGCGTGATTATAATGATAAAGATGGAAACAAAAGAACCTCAACCGATGTTATAGCTGAAAAATTAATTCCACTTGAGACCAGTAGAAGTGAATCGGTAGGAACTGAAGAAGCAACGGAATCAAATTCTTCTGAACCGCCGCAGGTTGAAAATAATGATGATCTTCCATTCTAATTTTAAGTTTAACAAATTAGGCGTAATGCTGATTGGATATTGATTGGTCCGTTAAATTATTTGCGATTATTTTTTTTCTTGGTGCATCCGCTTTTTTTTCGGGGTCGGAAGTAGCTCTATTTTCGCTTGATAAAAGAAAAATAAATTCCCAATTCGGTGGCCATCCTATTATTTTAAATTATGTGAACTCTCTTCTGGAGCAACCAGAAAGATTGTTAGTTACAATCCTCATTGGCAATACGGTTATGAATGTGGCTGTATCAATTATAGCTGTTGCGCTCGCAATTGAGCTAGCTCCACGATTTGGAATAGCGGAAGAAATAGCAATTTCGTTCCAGATAATTACTCTCACATTATTGATACTCATATTTGGCGAATTACTTCCAAAAGTATTTGCATCAAAAAAATCTGTTGGATTTACTAAAACAGTTGTAATCCCGCTTTACTGGATAAATGTAATGATCTACCCGCTTTCAGAAACTCTTACAGAAATTATAAAAGCATCAACTTCAAAAATTCATATTCATAAACACAAAACAGTTTTAACGAAGGATGAAATTGGTGAACTATCGAATATGAGACAGGAGAAGGGAACTCTCGAAGAAGAAGAACATGAAATAATTAAGAGCATTGTATCATTCAGAAATATTCTGGCATCAGAAATTATGACACCGCGGGTAGATATTAAAGCCATACAATCTAATGCAAGTTTTAATCAAATCGTTTCAACAATAAACGAGACCGGGCACAGCAGATTTCCCTTATACAATGAAGACCTTGACGCAATTGTTGGCATTCTTTCCGCCAAGGACATTCTTCCATTTATTAAAAACGGTAAACCCCGTAAAGCTATAAATCTATCTGCAATAGCAAGAAATGCTATGTTTGTACCAAAGACAAAAAAAATAAATAATTTGCTTCGTGAATTTCAATCGAAGAACACCCATATTGCAATTGTTGTTGATGAATACGGCGGAACAGCAGGATTAATTACGCTTGAGGATATCATTGAAGAAGTAGTAGGCGAGATTTGGGATGAGTACGATAAAGAAGAAGATATAATAAAAAAAATTGATGAGGATCGTTATCTTGTTCTCGGTAAAACCCCAATCGATGAAATTAATGAAGCAATAGGTAGCGAGGTTATTACCGAGGAAACAGACTTTGAAACGATTGGTGGATTAGTTTTTAAAAAAGCAGGATCTATTCCGAATGAGGGCTACTCATTTAAAATCAATAATTTTAAATTTACTGTGAAAGAAATTCATCGTAAAAGGATAAAAAAAGTTTTAATTGAAAAAGAATCTGAGAATTGAAAAAGGGTTGTTTTCTAAAATTTATAATTATCTTTACTATAGTTCTTGCAGCTATTATATACCTGGTTCAAAATAAGTTCGATGAGTTATTTTTAAGACAGGGAAAGGAGTTCGTTCTCTCTGCAATTGAAGAAAACTGGAACACCGAACTTGGTTACGTAACGGATTCTCCTGAAAAAGATTCAGTGAAAAATTTACTGCATTTTTATTTTTCAGGTATCGAATCAGCCGAGTATTTAACTGATGAGCGTACAGAAGCTGTGATTAATTATTTAGAAGAAACTTTTAAAGACAGTTTGATTGATATTGAAGAACTTTCTCATATTAATAAATTAATTAAATACGCATTGAAAAATGAGGAATGAACGAAAAGCAGAAATAAAAGTCGGAATTACTACGATCATATCCCTTATTATATTCATCTGGATAATGGGATGGTCAAAAAATTTCATAAGAACGTCCCGTGATGTAGAGATCAACATTGTATTCGATAATGTAAGCGGTCTTGAACTTGATGATGATGTAACAATAAGAGGACTGAGAAAGGGTTTTGTAAAGGATATTTTGTTAGACAGAAACATAATAGTAGTAAAGATTTCTATAGATCAAAGTGTTGATCTTAGAAAAGATGCTGTATTTTGGCTCGCTACTGTAGATTTAATGGGAGGAAAAAAAATTGAGATAATTCCCGGTATTACAAACGAAAAGCTAAATCTAGATGTACTTCACAGAGGTAAATTTCTTTCCGATTTTTCTACTATGATGCAAACAATCGGCTCGGCTAAAAACGATTTATTGACCATTGTAGATGACATTAAAATTTCTCTTACTGCCGTAAACAATTTTTTGACAGACGAGGAGATGAAAACTGATCTTAAATCGTCATTAAAAAATTTAAACGTGCTTACTTATAAATTGGATGTAATGCTGGGCGAAAATCGTGAAAACATTTCAACAATTATAGAAAATACTGCTGTAATTTCCGAAGATGCAAAAATGTTTATTGATGAAAACAAGGAAGACCTAAACGATTCAGTTTTAAAGCTTAAGTCACTATTAAATAAATCAGACTCACTGGTAAGCCAGTTTAATTATATTACAACTCAAACTATAGAAGGGGATAACAATCTTGGTAAAGTTCTTTACGACGATTCACTCTTTGTAAAGATAACCGAGACATTTTATTTATTAAATCAGATTTCAAAAATGATAATGTATCAATTGCAGCGGGATGGTGTTAAGGTTGATGCAAATATTTGGTAGTTTAAATATAAAATGGTAATTGGTATTGGCACTGATATAATCGAGATTGACCGCATAAAAAACAGTATTGAAAAAAATGGTGATCGATTTCTTTCTAAAATTTATACTCCAACTGAAATTGAATACTGCCTGAGCAAAGCAAATAAATACCAACACTTTGCAGCCCGGTTTGCCGCCAAGGAAGCAGTTTACAAAGCACTTGCCACGGGTTGGCAGGAAGTGCTTAGCTGGCAGGAAATTGAAATATTCAACGAATCCACTGGAATGCCCCAAGTGACAATGCGCGGAAAGTTAAAAGAGTTTTTAGCTGATGACAAAAGTTTAAAAATTTCAATCAGTCATTCCAAAAATTATGTTGTGTCTGTTGCAATAATTTATAAGACGGAATCGAATTAATACCTTGTAAGTGTTCATTGTTAACATCTAGATTTTGATACGTTACGAATACTTTTAATTGCAAAATAGCTGCAACCCTGTACATTCGGAAAATGAGTTTCAAGCTTGTTTAATTGTAATTAACTAATTTGATTATTAGTTTAATAAATTAAAATTATTTATATCTTATTAGAAAAATTATTATTGAAAAAGTATTATAAAATAATCGATTACGGTACTATAATTATTATTGCAATTTTGCTTATTCTTGTATTCTTTAATTTAGTACCAAATGATTGGTTTATAACAATATTAATTATAAGCTTAGTAGTTTTGATTGTTAGAATTATTTTTAAAGCATATTTTATTTTTCAAAAAAAAAAACAAAAACACGGAGAGTAAGCATTCGAACCTGCCAAACGGACAAATGGGAGACTTAATGC
>JBATTD010000393.1:0-3732 GCA_049670345.1 Ignavibacteriaceae bacterium | reverse complement strand
GCATTAATAAGAAATATAATTATTTGTTTAGTTTTAGGTAACAGTATAGGTATTTCATCTATTATACTATTAGCTAAAAGAGTAAAGCTTATTGAAATTCCAAAAGGAATTAGTAATAAACAAATTATAGGAGTTTCATTTTTAGCTGGAATTGGATTTACTATGGCAATTTTTATTGCGAGTTTGGCATTTGAAAATAGTCCAATATATATTGACTCTGCAAAAATTGGAATACTTATCGGTTCTTTAATTTCTGCAATTATTGGATTTGCGGTTTTAAGATGGAAAACAAATAAAAAAACGGTTGCCAACAAAGTATAAAAATAATAGCCGAAATAGTAATGAATATGAGCATTGTAGCCCGCATAAAATTTGTTTGCAGCTTGAAAATTCGAGTTCCGCAGTCGGCTACTATTCTTATACGAACCGTTAACCAATCTCAAAATCCCCCTCACTCAAATTATACATCTTGATAAAATACTTTCTTGTAAACTTCATCTCAGATTTAGATCGAAATTTCTTCCCAATAGGGTGGTAGGGTCCCATAAGCCCCCATCAAAAACGAGATCAACTGCAAACTCTTTCTTAGGTTTTCCTGATTTCCTATAGAGAAACGGGTTTGTAAATTTTTTTTTGTAGAAAAGTTTTTCAAATGCTTATTGAAAACCAAAAAATCCATTTGATGAAATAAGATCATATACTCTTCCGATAACTAAAGAAGTCAAGCCAGGGGTGGATGATGTGTAAATCTTTACATTAAAAAATAAAAAACCCCCGCCTAATTATTAAGCAGGGGTTGGGGAAAAAGAAATTAGTTGATGAACAATTAGAATTAAATCTAAGCGTCTTGGTGTTTTTGTTGATTGATTTGTATTGTTGTAAACACATTAGTTGTTTGGTGGAGGGTAATGAGTAATCTATTTATGTCTCTTACTTAATTTTATTAAAAATTTCCAATTGACTTAATGGAATTCCATTAAATATTATTTAATTTAGTGAATACGGCATTCGTACTTTAATAACAATTAATAGGGAGCACAAATGAGAAAAATTCTTTTTACAGCTATAATCTTGATAGGCTTTTGTCAACTAAGCCAAGCCCAGGAAATAGGTATTCGTTTTGGAGATGCAATAGGAGGGCACTATGCTGTTGACGGCATTATTGGACTCGCCGGTTTCAGCAGGATACACGCTGATGTTTCTTTTGGAGATGGTGTTGGAGTGGAAGCTCTTTGGGATTTCATGTACAAACCATTAGCTCCAAGTTTTAATTGGTACGTTGGTGTTGGAGCCTTCGCTTTTCTTGGTGATCCTTTTCAATTAGGTGTAAGTGGAGAAATAGGGCTCGAATATCATTTTGATTTTCCAATGGCAATTGGTGCAGATTGGAGACCATCATTCCGGATCATTGAAGATACTCATTTTAGCGCAAGCGGTTTTGGCGTGAATGTAAGATATGTAATCAATTAACTAGCTAACAATAACTAATTTCTATAATGGGGTGACTATTTCAGTCGCCCCCTTTCATTTCTTTCCTTAAACATTCAGTTAAACATAGATAATAAAAACCCCCGCCTATGTTATTAAGCAGGGGTTGGGGAAAATGAAAAGTGTTGTTGGAGTTATTTCATCAACTCAATCTCACACGGCTGTCAGGGTTACTTCAATGTCACAGTAACTTTATTAATCTTGCCAGTAAACCGTGTTTCTTCAGGACCATAACCAATTCCTAAAGCTACAGGAGTTTGATTATCTAATCCAACATCAGCAGTTTCATCCGCTGAGAATAGATTTGGCTGAGTTTGATCAATTCTGGCATTTCCAACTTTTTTGTCATTTACATAAATAGTTCCATCGCCCCCCTTGCCAAGCCCATCACCATCATACTCAAAATCAAATTTAACAGTTACAGCACCTTTGCCAAGTTTTTCACTACTTGAAATAACATATCTTTCAAGTCCAAGAAAGTTGTATGTAAATTCTGGTTTTCCATCCTTCATGTATAGAGACCAACCACCGAAACGACCACCTTGTGATAAGATTACTCCATTTGCCCCTTTCTGAGGAATATCTAATTCAGCCGTAATTGAAAATGATTTGTTCTTAATATTGATGAATGTGTTTTCCATCATACCTTCCATACTTTCATATAAGGTTAAAGACGTTCTGCCGAACATAATATCCGGGCGTCCAGCAATATCAGGATTTGTTCTTTCAACCACTCGATCATCAATAGGCAGAACATGATATTTTTGAGCTTGCCACATAAAAAGACTTTTCATTTCTACCAATTTTTCTGGATGTTCATCCGCCAAATTATTAGTTAAACTAAAGTCTTCCTTTGTATTGTAGAGATCCCAAACATCTTCTTCAAGAGGACGGAAGTCTGTCATTTCCCAAGGAGCTCTATGAATTGTTCGAGCAAACCATCCATTATAGTATAGAGCTCTATTACCAAACATTTCAAAATATTGAATAGTGTGTCTTTCTGCTGCTTTAGCATCATTGAATGAATAAGCAAAGCTTGTACCTTCAATAGGTGTTTGTGGTACGCCATTAACTACTTTTGGTTCAGGTAAACCTGCAACTTCTAAAACCGTAGGTGCTATATCAATTACGTGTGAAAACTGAGTACGAATCCCCTTTTTTTCTTTTATTTGATCTGGGTAATGTACAATCATTCCAGTACGAGTTCCTCCAAAATCGGATGCAACTTGCTTAGTCCACATAAATGGTGCGTCAAATGCTACCGCCCAACCTGCAGCCATATGAGGAAATGTATTTTCTAATCCCCAATCATCCATTAATGGAAGAAGGTCTTCTACTTTTTCTTCAACGTAATTGAAATAGGTCATTTCATTGTACATACCTACCATTCCTCCTTCGGCACTGGTACCATTATCGCCGGCAATAAATATAAATAATGTGTTATCTAATTCACCAATTTCAGCGATGGCATCCATTAATCGACCAACCTCATAATCAGTCATTTCCATAAAACCGGCAAATACTTCTGCTTGACGTGCAAACAATTTTTTTTGATTTTCAGTGAGTTTATTCCAATCTTTAATGTCTTTTGGTTTAGGTGCGAGATTTGTGTTTTCGGGTATTATTCCCATTTCCTTCATTTTTTTTACAGTTTCTTCTCTAACGGCATCCCATCCTTTATCAAACTTACCTTTATACTTATCTGACCATTCTTTAGAAACATGGTGAGGAGCATGTACTGCACCTGTAGCAAAATATACAAAGAAAGGCTTATCAGGAGTCATCGATTGCTGAGCCTTTACCCAGTTGATAGCCTGGTTGGTCATGTCTGTTGTAAAATGATAGTTATCCATTTTTGGTGGATTAACTTTTATAACTCCATTATAAATAAGTGGAGCCCATTGATCAGTTTCACCACCAATAAATCCGTAAAATTTATCAAAGCCCTGATGTGTTGGCCAACGATCGAAAGGTCCAGAAACACTTGTTTCCCAAGCTGCTGTTTCATGCCATTTACCAAATGCCCCAGTGCTATATCCATTAAGTCTAAGCATTTCTGCCAATGGAGCGACACTGTTTGGAAGTGCTCCAGTATTACCCGGATATGCAGTGGCAGTTTCCATAATTGAGCCTGTATTTGCAGTATGATGATTTCTGCCTGTTTTAATCGCCATTCTAGTAGGCGAACAAAGTGCTGTAGTGTTAAAATTATTATAACGTAAACCATTATTTGCTAGTTTATCC
>JBATTD010000392.1:0-2929 GCA_049670345.1 Ignavibacteriaceae bacterium | reverse complement strand
TATTTCCAAAAGTATTTAACATTAAAGAAACATTTTACAGGGCAGGTGGCGATATCAGAGGATATTTTCCAATGAGTTTATTTAATGGGGCGACTCTGGCATTGCGTGCTGGTGGCGAGAAAGTCTGGGGAGAATATCCGTTTTATGCCGCATCGTTTCTTGGAGGATTTGAAAATTTGAGAGGGTACAACAAGTGGCGGTACTCAGGAGACGCTTCTTTGTTCGGGCAGGCTGAATTGCGGATATGGTTAACCAAACTAAAGCTAATACTTAAAAGTAATTTTGGGGTGAATCTTTTTGCGGAAACAGGTAGAGTTTTTGTTGAAGGGGATTTTGAGGATTCTAAGAGATGGCATCCATCTTATGGAATCGGTTTTTGGTTGTCTTATTTGCGGGACACTATAATCGTGAATACCTACGTTGCCGTTTCTCCGGACCGGCTGACTTTTAGCTTTGGATTTGCTATGGCATATTAAGAGTAATCTATTCTATATTAACTTCCTTAAAATAATTTTAAATCAAGATTCTGTTTTAAAGCGGCTGCAACACCATTCGTCCAACCAAAACCATCCTGAAGGTCGTATTCTCCTCCGCCTCCATGGAGCGATAAATCTTCAACATTATATTTTTCAAACATCTTTCCTGTTCTATTAAAAACATCTTCATTTAAACTTAGCCATCGAGATTTTATTTCATCAGCAAGTTCATCGAATCCATAATTTCTTAAACCTTTAATTGCCATCCACTGAAGAGGTGCCCATCCATTCGGTGCATCCCATTGTTGCTTTGTATTATTTGTTGTAGAAATCAATCCACCATCTCTAAGAAATAGCTTTTCTATATTATCGGCCACACCAGCTGCCATTTTATTTTCTGCTATATTAAAATATAATGGGTAACACGCAGCTAAGGCGAAAATGTTTGATAATTTCTTTTCTTTAAAATTGTAATCAAAATAGAAACTGTTTTCATCATCCCAGAGATATTTATTAATCGCAAATTTTCTTTTTTCAAATCTTTTTTCAAATTCTTTCTGCACCTCCAGGTTGCCTGAAAGAGCATAAAGTTGTGCTAACTTACTTTCCATAAAATATAGCAATGAATTTAAATCAACCGGTAGCATTTTTGTGGCAATACAAGTAGTTAATGATTTTTCATCCTTAAACCATCTGCTTGAAAAATCCCAACCCGATTCACAGGCAGCCCTTATATTTCTATGAAGATTTACTTTTTTTGATTCATCAAGATTGGTTGTTAGAGAGAAATCCTCAAAATATGATTCCTCTCTTGGAATTGGATTAGAATCGTAGTACCTGTTAAGATATGTATCTTTTTCAATTTCAATTTTTCTCAAAGCCTCATTTGTAATAGAATCATTATCATCCATCCAAAAATTATATTCTTTTCGGATTGCCTCGAGGTAAGTGATTCCCCATCGTTCATCCTTTTTATATTTTGAAACTAAATCAACCATGGCTGTAAAAAAGGGTGGCTGGGATCTGGAGAGATAGTATATCCTGTTTGCATTTGGTATGAACCCAATTTCATCGATAAGATATTTGAAATTGTTTATCATATTTTCAGCTATGCCTATATGAGTTTCATCCAATAGACCATGCATTGTAAAGTAGCTATCCCAATAATACACTTCGCGGAATCTGCCGCCGGGGATGATAAAAGGATGGGGGAGTGGTATAAGAGTTGAGAACTCACTTTGTGCACTTGATGATTCTCGTTTAAGATAATTCCAGATTAAGTTAATATGAGTTTGCATATCTCTGTCGTCAGGTAAGACAAGACTTTGTTCATCATCTTCCGGTAATGTAAATTTTGCTTTAATAAATTCTAAAAGATCAAAACCACTCGAAGATTTATTCTTTAAAAATTCATTAAGTATTTCTTTTGGATCATATTTTGGAACTGAGTCGACAAATGTTTTTGAATCAGGAAAAATTCGTTTTTGTTGTACTTCATTAAATAACTCGCCTGAAATCTGTATAAAATTACTCGAATCGTATTCCATAACTAAATCTCTTTAAATACAAAGTTTTTTCTTTTCTTTCCATACATAGAGAGAGCTACTAACAATAATGTGAGAGGGATTAAAGTAAAATAGAATGCAATCTGTCCGTCAAATCTTCCGAAAATTTGTCCGGTAATGAGTGAGCCTGTTGTACCTCCTAACGCTGAAAAAATTACTATCAATCCCGTCATCGCACTTTGCTTATTCTTTGGTAATACACTTAGTATAGAAGAATTAAGGGAAGGATAAATCGGCCCTAAAAACAAACCAATACAAGGCAGCAAATAGGCAGCTAATGGTATTTGAGACCATGAAGTTATCTCACCGGCACTATAACCTGATGTTAGAGGAACAACTAATATCACTATCAGCATAGAACCGACAACACAAACAGTTATAACCGGCATCCAATGAAATTTTTTAATGAAGTATCCACCTGTGATACGTCCTAAGGCTATTGCTCCGGCTAAAATACTTACAATTTGCACGCTGATTGACGAAGGTAAAAACAGTATTTCCCTGTTAAACGTAGGCAGCCATGTTTGAATGCTTTGCTCAATTAATACATAGAAAAAAGCACTGACTATAAAAATTATAACCAGAGGAAATCTTACGAGGGCAATCATATCTAAAAATTCGTGAATAGTTTTAAATCCTTCTTTCTTAACCTGTGATTCATCCAGCTTTGTAGTGAATAACATGATAAAAGCTAAGAGAGACATTGCTCCAAGCAGCCAATAGGTATCTACCCATGTTGAGGACGTAGATTCGATAAAAAATCCGAAGATCCAGTAACCGGATAGAACTCCCACCATAAAAATGCCTTCTAATACACTCATTACACTTGCATGTTCATCAGCATTACCTGTAATAATGCCAACAGTTGAATATGCCGATACTTTAATA
>JBATTD010000391.1:0-1761 GCA_049670345.1 Ignavibacteriaceae bacterium | reverse complement strand
GTACAAATGCTCTTCTAATTTCTTTTCCCATATCAGTTCTTATGGGAATATTTTGCAAATTGGGATCGATGCTTGATAATCTTCCGGTGGACGCTATGGTCTGATTAAAACTCGTGTGTATTCTGCCGGTTTTTGGATTGATGAGTTTTGGCAATGCATCTGCGTAAGTTGATTTTAATTTTGCTGCTTGTCTGTAATCAAGTATCATCTCAATTATTTCATGCTGCCCTTTTAAATATTCAAGAGCACGCGCATCGGTTGAGAAACCGGTTTTCGTCTTTCTGCCTATGCTTAATCCTAACTTATCAAACAAAATTACCTGAAGCTGCTTTGGCGAATTAATGTTGAACTCTTCACAAGCAACACTGTATATTTGCTTTGTATAATTATCTAATAATATTTCCAGATCATCACTGAATTTATTTAAAACATTTTCTTCAACTTTAATTCCTGCGTATTCCATATCCTCTAAAACAGGAATGAGTGGAAATTCAATATCGTATGCAATTTTATGAAGATTTTCTCTCTCAACTTCTTTACTGAGTATTTCATATAAGCGAAAAGTTATATCGGCATCTTCGCTTGCATAATTTGAAAGTGTTTCAACATCAACATCATATATAAGCGAAGGATCTTTTTTCTTCCCTAATAAATCTGAAAGGGGAATGGGTTTGTAGTTCAGATAGGTTTCTGCAAGCGCATCCATTCCATGCTTCTGATCAGGATCGATAACATAACTTGCAAGCATTGTATCGAAGTAAAAATTATTAAGTTTTATATCGATGCTTCTTAATACTGAAATATCAAACTTTCCGTTCTGACAAACCTTTTTAGTTTTTTTACTTTCAAAAACAGGTCCAAATATTTTAACAAAATCGTTTACGGGAAGTCTTTGTTTACCGTCTTTAAATTCGAACTTTTGTTTTTCATCAGAAGGATCAACTGCAACGTAAAAACCTTCTCCGGCTTTTGTTGAGAATGAAGCACCGACAATTTTCAACTGGTATGAATCCAGACCATCCGTTTCAGTATCGAAGACAAACAACTCTTCTTTATTTAAACTATCGGCTAATTGTTTTGCATCTTTAATATTATTAATAAGTTTATACTTTGTTTTACTTTTATCGAAGGAGTCTGCTTTTATTGATGAAACATCATCATTTGTTTCTTCGGCTGAGCTGTTATAAACTTTTAATAAACGGGTATAAAGTGTTTTAAATTCCAATTCGATGAATAAATCTTTTAATATATCGAATTTTGGTTTTTCAAATTTTGCCTGCTCAAAATCTATCTCCATCGGTACAGAGCATTGAATTGTCGCAAGTTCCTTTGATAGGAAAGCATTTTCCTTACTATCAATTAATTTCTTTTTCACTCCTGCTTTTTCAATTTCATCTATATGTTCGTATATAGCTTCGATGGTATTATACTTTTGTATTAATGGCAGCGCAGTTTTTGGTCCTATTCCTGCAACACCTGGTATATCATCTGAACTATCACCGATAAGAGCAAGGTAATCAATCATCTGCGGTGGATAAAAGCCAAGTTCCTCTTTTACTTTATTTACATCATATTCTATCGGATCATCTTCAGATCTTCCCGGGCGAATGACAGTAACTTTATCAGTGACAAGCTGGAAGTAATATTTATCGGGTGTAATAGCGTATGAAAGTAATCCTTTTTTTTCAGCTTTTTTTACAGCAGTGCCAACAATATCATCAGCTTCGTAACCTGGTTTTATCCACACAGGCATATTTAAGT
>JBATTD010000390.1:0-1572 GCA_049670345.1 Ignavibacteriaceae bacterium | reverse complement strand
TGATAATACCATCACCATAGAAAAAGAATAGAAAAGCTATCGGGACAAAAAATAACAAGTTGGCACTTATAGAATTGGATAAATTCTTTTGTAGGTTATCAAATGATTTCGTTTGAATATTTTCTGAAAATTTTGGAAAAATAACCGTTGCAAAAGCCAATGACACAACGGATACCGGTAAATTGAATAGATTGGAGGCATAACTTAAAGAAGCAATTCCACCCTGGTCAACCATCTTGAAAAAATATCTGTCGGCTAATAAATAAAATTGACCGATTGTTTCGATGAGTATTATGCTGAATATTGTTATATCTAAGAATCTAAATACTTCTCTTTTTTCGTCTGTAGAGAAAAACGAGAAGTTCATACGAGAGTTTCCTTTAATTAACAAGTAGATGAATTGGAAGAAAATTCCGAAAATAAATCCAATTGGGACTGTGTAAATACCAAACTTATCAGTAAAAATTATTAAGATCGGGATTATTGTAATATTAAGAAACAATCTGCCAATGGCTGGATATTTAAACTTATATTCAGCTTGTTCAAAAGCAGTTAAAATTGAAATGGCAAAAGTAAAAGGTATTGTGATTAGGAATAATCTGAAAATATTTACAGCAATTTCCTTTAGTGAATTATTATCAGTATTAAGATAGACGTCAATAATTGTTTCAGACAAAAAATACAATACAATTGAGATCAATAACCCAATTAAAATGAAAATAAAAAAGTTTACCGTGAAAAAATTATTTGTGGAATCAGGATTCAGAGATTTTGATTTATGGTATGCAGGAATGAAATAATTTTGTCCTATAAATAAAGCAACAGTATTTATAGTTATTGGAATTACAGCACCAATAAGATACACATCAAATTCTATCCCTCTTCCAAAGTAATTTGCAAATAGTACTTCCCTTAAAAATCCTAATCCTCTGCTAAAAAGATTTAGAATTGTTATAAATATAAATGCTCCTGCTAATGTGGAAGTAAACTTATTGTTCATACTTAAAGATATCGTATTAACTTATCTGAAATGAGAGATCAAACAAATTTAATTTTGATTTAGATGTGAAGTAATGATAAATGATTAATAATTAATGATTCTAAGATTAACTAAAAATAAAATATATTGTTAAACTCATGACTTACTTAACCTGACAAAATATTCAATCGTTTTTTCTAACCCTATTCTTCTATCAACAATCGGTTCCCAACCTAAAACTTTTTTTGCTTTTTCAATGCTGGGCTGGCGCACTTTCGGGTCATCTATTGGAAGTTGCTCAAAAACTATTTTACTTTTAGATCCTGTTGCCTGAATTACTTCATTTGCAAATTCTTTAACTGTTATTTCATCAGGATTGCCAATATTTACTGGATCAGTCTCTTTACTCATTAACAATTTATATATACCATCAATTAAATCAGACACATAACAAAAACTTCGGGTTTGCGAACCATCACCAAAAACAGTTATGTTTACTCCTTTTAATGCCTGACCGATAAATGTTGGTAATGCTCTGCCATCATCCGGTCGCATCCTTGGACCGTATGTATTAAATATTCTCACTATTCTTG
>JBATTD010000389.1:0-2788 GCA_049670345.1 Ignavibacteriaceae bacterium | reverse complement strand
GGATAATAGATTATCATTATTTGCAGAGCTGGGTAAAAATCCAATGGAGCTGCAGCCATTTCCACAAAGCGGGTTAATTGCTCAACTCGATTTTTCCGACGCGGCTTTTAACAGTGATTTTAATTATCAGAGATTCCGAGCGATAGGTATGGTTAAGACCAAAACATTTTACAAGGAATTATTTGTTGCGCCCTACCTGCAGTTTACAATTGATGCGGGTTTAATTACCGGTGCTTACGGACCGCAGCATATTTTTACTCCCAATACAGCTTTAGCATTTTATTCACCGCCCGGAGTTTTTAAAGGATTAAAACCGTATGAGTTTGTGGGAACAGAAATGATAGCAATGCACCTGGAACATAATTGGCGCACCGTTCCTTTTCAGGCAGTTGGTCTGGATTTTATTACCGATCTGCATATTGATTTAATTACAGGCATAAGCGGATTAAGAATGTGGAATAAATCTGAATACCTGAAAGAATATTCAATGGATGAGCCTTACTGGGAAGTTTATTTAGGCATATCAAGATTATTTGCTTTTCTTAGATTAGACTTTGCCTACACCTCACTAGACAAATTTGCAGCACGAGCAGCCATAGCAGTTATTTTTTAATCTGGGCGAGTCAGCGACTCGCCCCTACTGACCACTGTCTCCTAACTCCTTACTACTTTAGTAATAACATCTTCTTCGTACTTATAAAGTCTCCAACTTTCAACTGATAGAAATAAACTCCACTTGGCAGATTCCGGACTTCGCCGGAATGACTATTGAAATCAACCTCATAACTTCCTACTGGTTTTTCTTCGTTAATTAATGTTTCTATTTCGTTTCCGAGTACATCAAATACTTTTATTGTTACTTGAGATGCTTGTGGAACTGAGTATTTTATTTTTGTACTCGGGTTAAATGGATTCGGATAGTTTTGCTCAAGTGCAAATTCTGTTGGGGGAGTACTGTAGTCATATACTGCAACAGGTACAAAAGGCGATGTAGCAAGACCTATCTGCCATAAATAATTATATCCACTTCCTCCCTGCGAACCATACCACATATACAAAGTGTCATCTATAAACATTACACTTCCACCATTAACCACATAATGGTCCCACTGCCCTGGTGATGGTTTCAAAACCGGATTAGAATCGTGTTTAATCCAATTGACACCATCATAAGATGTTGCCAGACCAATTTGGTCTATCGTTCCCCATCCAGAATACCACATATAATAAAAATTATCTATAAGTAAGACATTTGGAGCATAAACTCCAGTATCGTCCCAACCACTAGGACTAGGCGGTAATACGGGGTTATTCAATGTATCTCGTTGCCAAAGTATTCCATCTGTTGATGTTGCATAACCAATTGCCTCAGATGTAAAGCCGACAGTAAACCCTCCGTACCACATTTTATAACCTCCTCCTAATGGCATAACACAACCAAAGTATACGCCGCCTGCCTCCCAGGGCTGGGTACCTGCTTCAAAAATTGGATTGTCATTATATTTGGTCCAATTGACGCCATCAGGTGAAGTAGCGTAACCGATCTTTGATGTTCCTGGTTCATTAAACGTTGTATACCACATTTTATATTGTCCATTTTCACGGATTACACTTGGGGCTTCCACAGTATTAGAATCCCATTCTCCTCCCACACCGGGAATCAGAACCGGATCAGGATAAGTCGTCCAGTTAATACCATCTTCAGAAGCAGCAAAACCAATCCTGTACGGTCTCCAGCCAACGGATGGTCCTACTGATGCTGTAAACCACGATTCGTATCTTGAAGAATCGGCATTGTAGAGGATACTTTGTGTGAATTTATGTCTATCCCACTCACCGTTTAGACCTGCAGGTAAAACAGGATTTCCTGGATACTTTGTCCAGTTAACCTGGGCAATTATATCACCACTGCTCATAACCAAAACAATTATGAGCAACAACAGTTTGAAAGTGAAAGTTTTCATTGCGAGCCTCCTTTTTTGTTTAACAAAGTTGATTACAAAGTCGACTCCAATAAACAAAATTTGGAGGGGCACTACATATTAGCTATGTAACAGATGATGGTACTTATGTAACATCTTTTGCGGAATGTTTAATTTCGAATGGTTTTAGGTGTTGAGTGAGGCCGGAATATACTTCTATTTTGTTAGTTCACTGGGTAGATATCCAAATTCTTCTTTAAAACACTTGGTGAAATATGTGGGACTTCCAAAACCTAAATCATACGCAATCTCGGCGATATTACCTCTTTCTTCTTTTATCATTTTCTTTGCTTTTGCAAGTCTTACAGATCTAATAAAAAGACTGGTTGATTTACCTGTTAATGCCTTAAGTTTTCTATGTAAATGCATCCTGCTCATTGCTGCTTCTTTACCAAGTTCTTCTATGCTGAATTTTTCATTAGATATGTGTTCGTTTATTCCTTGCAATACTCTCTTCATAAACCGCTCATCTATTGAGCTTAACTCTTTTGGAATTCCAAAATCATCTGAGCTGAACTTCTCTTGCAGTTTTCTTCTTATTTCAATCAGGTTTTTTATTCTTGCTTTCAATTCACTAGCATCAAACGGTTTCATTATGTAATCATCCGCTCCGGTTTCATATCCTTCAATCTTATCTTCACTTGTTGCCTTTGCTGTTAACATTATTATAGGTATATGGCTTGTCTTTTCATCAGTTTTTAATTTATCACAAAGTTCAAATCCATCCATCTTCGGCATCATTACATCGCTGATAATGAGATCCGGTATATGGTTCAGTGCTTGTGTTAATCCATCTTCTCCATCTA
>JBATTD010000388.1:0-8972 GCA_049670345.1 Ignavibacteriaceae bacterium | reverse complement strand
CAGAATGCTTTACCGTAAGAATATTGTAAGAGAAGTCTGTAAGTCCTTATATTACAATATATATGGCGGAGAGGGCGGGATTCGAACCCGCGGTACCCGTTAAAGGTACGCTGGTTTAGCAAACCAGTGGTTTCAGCCACTCACCCACCTCTCCATAGTTGAAATTCATTCTGAAATTTGAGTACAAAGATAATACTTCCCGATGAATAATAAAAAGTACGTAATAGTGTATTCTGAAACAATAAAGAGATTCTTCGTTGCGATCAGAATGACAAACGGGTATTATCAATCAGCACTAATTAAAGTTCGTTCTTCCACTTAATCATCTCATCTGTCGCTTTTTGATTTATTGTTTATTATAATTTTTCACAAAAATTCCTTAATTACAAGTCGCATCTGTATAATGATAAATTATTAAATTCATCCAATATTAATCTTATTAATTGATTATCAAACCTTCTTTTAATAGATTAACTTCTTAAAAATTTACAAATATTTTGATATGAATATGTTTGAGGGCGCTGATTATTTTAATGTGGAATCACTTCTTAGTGAAGAAGAAGTACTGATAAGAGACTCTGTTCGCGAATTTGTTTCTAAAGAAGTTATTCCGGTTATTGAAACACATTACAATAAGGGAATCTTTCCGATTGACCTGGTCCCAAAGATGGCTGAATTAGGTTTGCTGGGTACAACTTTTCCAGAAAAATATAGTTGTGCTAATTTAAATTATGTTTCGTACGGATTGATAAACCAGGAGCTGGAAAGAGGGGACAGTGGAATAAGGAGTTTTGTTTCAGTGCAAAGTTCTTTGGTGATGTATCCTATTTTTGCATTTGGAAGCGATGAGCAAAAAAACAAGTGGCTACCGCTTTTAGCTCAGGGTAAAAAGATTGGCTGCTTTGGATTGACCGAACCTGATTATGGATCAAATCCCGGAGGTATGCTAACCAAAGCTGAAAAAGTTGACGGCGGATTCCATTTGAACGGTGCTAAAATGTGGATAACAAATGGAACGATTGCGGATATTGCAGTTGTTTGGGCAAAGTTAAACGGTGTGGTCAGAGGATTTTTAGTAGAAAAAGAATTTAAAGGATTCTCAGCTCCCGAAATGAAAGGGAAACATTCTCTGAGAGCTTCTGTTACTTCCGAATTAATTTTTGATAATGTTTTTATTCCCGAAGAAAACCTTCTTCCGAAAACAGAGGGATTAAAAAATGCTTTGATGTGTTTGAACCAGGCGAGATATGGAATTGCCTGGGGAGTTGTTGGTTCAATGATGACTTGTTACGATACAGCTTTAAATTATGCAAAAACGAGAGTACAATTCAATAAGCCCATTGCTTCTTACCAATTAACACAAGATAAACTGGTTTATATGATCACCGAAATAACAAAAGCACAATTGTTAAATTTGCAGCTAGGTAGATTGAAGGATAAAAGTAATGCAAAGCATTATCAGGTTTCACTTGCTAAAAGAAATAACTGTGAAAAAGCTTTAGAGATTGCTCACATTTCCCGTGAAATTTTGGGAGCTAACGGAATTACAGATGAATACCCTGTTATGCGTCATGCTGCAAATTTGGAATCTGTGAAAACCTATGAAGGCACTCACGAAATGCATACCCTTATTGTTGGCGAGAACATCACCGGTATATCTGCATTTGAATGATTTTCAGAGATCAATTGAAATAATAATATATCTATAGATTATGAATTTAAAAAATATACAAGAGGGTTTAACCTTCGATGATGTGCTTCTAATTCCCGGTAAATCGCATGTTCTGCCACGCGATGTTGATTTAACAACATTGTTGACTCCTGATATAAAGTTGAGTATTCCTATAATTTCTGCGGCGATGGATACGGTTACTGAATCGGAAATGGCAATAGCAATAGCACGTGAAGGGGGAATGGGAATACTTCATAAAAACATGAGTATAGAAAAACAGTGTGATGAAGTAGTTCGAGTGAAAAGATCGGAAAGTGGAATGATACAGGATCCGATAACACTCACACCTGAAAAAACTATTAATGATGCACTATACCTGATGAAGAAATACAGCGTGTCAGGCATTCCTGTTGTAAATTTAGCACGCAAATTGGTTGGAATTCTTACCAACAGAGATTTAAGATTTGAACCGAATGTGAATCTTAAAGTTGCAGATTTGATGACAAAAGAAAACTTAATTACTGCTCCTAAAGGAACAACTTTAGAAAAGGCGGAAAAGATACTTCAAAAATATAAGATTGAAAAACTACCGGTAGTAGATAATAAAGGGATACTTAAAGGATTAATAACCTTTAAAGATATAATGAAAAAGAAAAAGTACCCCAATGCGAGCAAAGATGAACACGGAAGATTAAGAGTAGGAGCAGCAGTTGGGATCACTGAGGATACTATATATAGAATCGAAATGCTTTCAAAAGCAGGTGCTGATGCAATAGTAATTGATACTGCTCACGGTCATTCAACTGGGGTACTAAAGACTATTAAAGAAGCAAGAAAAAAATTCAAATATGAGCAGATAATTGCTGGTAATATAGGTACTTATGAGGCAGCACTTGATTTATTAAATTGTAAAGTTGATGCTGTAAAAGTTGGAATAGGACCCGGTTCAATTTGTACTACAAGAGTAATAGCAGGAGTTGGTGTTCCACAAATTACAGCAATTTCGGAGGTGTTTAGAGCAGTTAAAAAGAGTGGCATCCCAGTTATTGCAGATGGTGGAATCAAACAAACCGGAGATATTCCTAAAGCAATTGCAGTGGGAGCATATACTGTAATGATCGGTGGACTTTTTGCAGGTGTTGAGGAAAGTCCGGGCGAAAAAATCCTTTTTGAGGGAAGAAGTTTTAAATCATATCGTGGAATGGGCTCACTTGATGCAATGAGAAAAGGAAGCAGTGACCGATATTTTCAGGATGCCGAAGATGACATTGCAAAGTTAGTTCCGGAAGGCGTACAGGGCAGGGTTCCATATAAGGGAAATCTGGAAGATACAATTTACCAGTTAGTTGGCGGATTAAGAGCGGCTATGGGTTACTGTGGAACCAAAAATATTAAAGAACTTCGTGAAAAAGTTAAGTTTGTTAAAATTACTTCTGCCGGATTAAGGGAGAGCCATCCCCACGATGTTATTATAACAAAGGAAGCACCAAACTATCATATATAAGGGATAAATCTAATTGGAGGCAAGTTACCAGTAATGTTCAAAGTTCTTGTAATAGCATATTATTTCCCCCCCATGGGATTAAGCGGCGTGCAGCGTACCCTAAAGTTTGTTAAGTACATGAAGAAATATAATTGGCAGCCAACAGTAATCACTACCGGTGAAGTTGGATATTTTGCTCATGATGATTCTCTATCTGAAGACCTTAATAATGCGGCTGTCCGTATAATCAGAACAGAAGGAGGAGACCCTAATTCAAGATTATCTAAATACGGAACTATAAAACTTCCCAGGGAAATTTTCAGAAAAATATTTAACAAACTTAGCCAAACGTTTTTTATTCCTGATAATAAAATTTCATGGTCAAAGAGAGCATACTCTAAAGCAGAAGAATTATTGCAACAAGAACATTTTGATGCAATCTTTGTTACAGGTCCTCCGTTTTCTGCTATGCATGTATTTAGCCAGATTAAAAAGAAACATAATATTCCTCTGATAGTTGATTACAGGGATTTATGGTACGATAGCTATTTTGCGTTTTATCCAACTCCCATTCATCGTTCACTTCATAAAAAAATGGAATATAATGTTTTAAAAGCAGCCGATAGAATAATCGTAACCAACAGAAAAATTAAAGAGAAAATAATTAATCAATACCAGTTTCTAACTTTTAATGATGTTGTTATCATTACTCATGGTTTTGATCCGGAAGATTTTGAAAAAGCAAGGATAATTCCAAAACATAACAGCAGGATGATTTTAACTTACTCTGGAATATTTATGGTTTACAACACTCCTAAATATTTTTTAGAAGCATTTAAAGAAATAAGTGTTGAGCATCCTGAAATTGCAAAGAATATTGAGCTGCATTTTGTTGGATTTTTAAGAAAAGAAAATCAGCGGTTGGTTAGAAAATTAGAACTTCGGGAATTTGTTTTCGATCATGGCTATGTCGATCATAAAGATGCTGTTTCAAAAATATTAAGTTCAGATGTATTGTGGATGATGGTTGGTAAGCGAAAGCATATTGAAGCGATTCTTCCCGGAAAAGTTTATGAATACATTGGGGCAAAGAAACCGGTTATTGCATGCATTCCTGATGGTGCTGCTAAATTAGCTGTTCAGGATTATCCTGCCTCGTACATTTGCGAACCGAAAGATGTGAATGAAATTAAGAAAACAATATTAAAAGTTTACGAAGACTATAAGGCAGGAAATTTTGCATCCGTTGATGATGAGTTTCTTACCAATTTCAGAAGAGATTATCTCACAGAAAAATTAACAAAAGAATTTCAGTTTTTAATAAAGGCAGATATCCATTGAAAGTAGCAGTAATTGGTTCCGGAGGAAGAGAACATGCACTTGCTTGGAAGATAAACGAAAGCAAAATGCTGAGCAATCTTTACACAATTCCCGGAAATCCCGGTACGGCACAAATAGGAGAAAATGTAAGTTTAGATATACTTAATAATACTGAAATACTCAGTTTCTGCAACAAAAAAGAAATTGATCTTGTTGTAATTGGTCCCGAACAGCCCCTTGTCAATGGTTTAGCAGATGAATTGAGGGCAAGCGGTATTTTAGTTTTTGGTCCCGATTCTGCTGCATCCGAAATTGAAGCGTACAAAACATTTGCCAAACATTTAATGCTTTCTGCAGCTGTTCCTACCGCAAAATATTTAGAGTTCAATACATCCATGTACGACCATGTAAAGGAATTCATCAAACAAAAAAAATACCCTTGTGTAATTAAAGCCGACGGACTTGCGGCAGGTAAAGGTGTAGTTATTTGTAACAATGCTGAAGAAGCGGAAGCTGCACTGAAAGCATTTTTTATTGATAGAATATTTGGCGAATCCGGCGATAAAATTTTAATAGAAGAATTTCTTGAAGGTGAAGAAGCATCGGTTTTTGCAATAACTGACGGAAATAATTTTATCTGTTTACCTGCATCGCAAGACCACAAGAGGATTGGTGATAACGATACAGGAAAAAATACAGGTGGAATGGGTGCGTATGCCCCGGCTCCCATTGTAACAAATCAAATGTTAAATGAAATTTCTGTAAAAATTATTGCTCCAACCTTACAAGCTTTAAAAGCTGAAGGTAAGACTTTTATCGGTTGTTTATACGCAGGTTTAATATTAACCTCTGACGGTATAAAAGTTATTGAGTTCAACTGCAGGTTTGGCGACCCCGAAACTCAAGCTGTTCTTCCTTTGCTAAAAGGAGATTTTTTAAAATTGCTTTATTCAGCCGCTGAAGGAAAGCTTGATAAAGATAGTGTTCGTTATAATGGCGGTTCAGCTGTTTGTGTTGTTGCTGCTTCTTCCGGTTATCCGGGGCAGTATCGAAAAGGATTGGAAATTTTTGGCTTAGATGAAATACCTGAAAACACAATTGTATTTCACGCAGGAACCAAAGAAGATAACGGTAAAATTTTAACCAATGGCGGAAGAGTTTTAGGAGTAACTTCTGTTTTAGATGAAAATGATTTACAAAAAGCTAAAAATTTAGTGTACAAAGGTATGGAAAAAATTCATTTCTCAAATATGTATTACCGAAGGGATATTGCCGACAAAGCCTTAAAGCAATTTTAATTTTTCCTTTCTACTGTAATTTAACCTCCTAAATTATTAGATTTATTTCACTTAATTTTCCTTAGAATTTATTTGCAAATGATACCGCTGCATGTTCACAGTTATTACACACTTCTAAAAGGTACAGCATCACCCGAAAAATTAATTAGTAAGGCAGTTGAGTACAATTTAAAAGCAGTTGCAATCACTGACACTAATTCAATGCAGGGTGTTATTCAATTTGTGAAGCACGCAAGGGAAAACAAAATTAAACCAATAATTGGATGTACGATCACCGATACACTGGATGATAACCTTTATGCAGTGCTCTTAGCAAAAAACAATAAAGGTTACAGCGATATTTGTAAATTAATTACTGCGCGTAAACTGAATGAGGACTTTTCATTATTAAAAACCCTGCAGAATAATTTACCAAATCTTTTTATTATTTCTCCATCAATAGAAATTGCAAATTCAGTTCATCCCCAAAATGATTTTTATCTTGAATTAATTACCACAAAAAGAGAAAAATTAAATAATAGAAAAAGGTTTGAATTTGCTGAAAGCAACGGCATAAAAACGGTTGCAACAAATCCTGTTTTTGTTCAGGAACCTGAAGATTATGAAATTCATAAAACCGTTACCGCAATCAGGCTAAACGCAAGTATTGATAACTTAGGGGAAGAAGATATTGTTGATGATGAATTCTATTTTAAAAATCCGAAATTGATAGAAAAAAAATGGGCATCCCTGCCGGAAAAACTAAAAGCATCGGAATACATTGCAGAGAATTGCAATACAGATATCAAACTAAACGAGTATAAATTTCCTTTCTATTCATCAGCACGGGAGGAAACTTCCGAATCACTATTATGGAAAGAAACCTTTAAAGGGCTGAACAAAAAGTATGATAAAATAGCAGATGAGATAATAAACAGATTAGAGATGGAGTTATCTGTTATAAAAGAAATGGGATTTTGTGATTACTTTTTAATTGTTTGGGATATTGTTAATGAAGCAAAGCACAGGGGAATGCTAACTATCGGAAGGGGATCGGCTGCTAATAGTTTAGCTGCATATTGTTTGGGTATAACACAAATAGACCCGATACAACAAAACCTTTACTTTGAACGGTTCTTAAATAAAGCCAGGACCTCACCACCTGATTTTGATATTGATTTTTCCTGGAAGGAAAGAGACGAAATAATAAAATACATTTTTGAAAAATATGGGTACGAAAATGTTGCGATGATCTCAACAACGGTAACATTCAGGGCAAGGTCTGCATTCCGAGAAACTGCCAAAACTTTCGGTTTTACAAATACGGAAATATCAAGATTCAGCAGAAGAATTCCATGGACGAACGCAAAAAATCTTCCTAACTTATCAAAGCTCTTTCCGGAATCAAAAGGATTGAATTTTAACATTGAACCTTGGAAAACCATTGTCAATATTGCCTCAAAGATTGCCGGATTCCCTCGGCATTTAAGTATTCATCCGGGAGGCATCGTTATAACACCAACTAAAATTACTGATTACGTTGCACTGGAATATGCAAAAAATAAAGGGTTAGGTTTAATCGTTACCCAACCCGATATGTACTCAATTGAAGATTTAGGATTAATAAAGATTGATATACTCAGTCAAAGATCACTTGGCGTTTTAAGAGATACAATGGAAAGTATAAAGAACAATCCTGAATAAGGGATTAATATTATATATCTATAGCACAGGATAGTTTCAAGTACATTTTAACAGTAAACAAAAAGTCTATAAAAATTAATGTAAATTAAACAGGTCGGAATGGAGGAGACAGTTAAAAAGAATGATTAGTTTTAACTACTATTAATTTTTACTCTTAATATTTTTATACAATAATATGAATTTTGATGATATAATAAAACAAGTTTCTGATAATTCTTATTCGGCATTTTTCTATACACCCTCCGTTTATTCTAAAAGCAATTCATATATTTTTATGGATCCGAAGGAAATCATCCCTGTTTATAATAAAAACGATATTGATAATGCGTTACGGTTAGTTGATAAATATATAGAGAAGGGATTGGTTGGTTATTGTTTGATTGATTACGAAGCAGGTCATCTTTTAGAAAATAAATTGGAGAATTTCATAGAATCAAACAAACAAAAACTAATGCAGTTTTTCTTTTTTGATGAGAAAGATGTTAAGAAAATAAAATCATCTAAAATTGAGTTTGGTGAATATGAAAGTGAATCATATTCCGTTTGCGAATATAAATTAAACACCTCGCGGACAAAGTTTTTTAATGATATAAAGAAAATAAAACAATACATCTCGGAAGGAGATACTTACCAGGTTAATTATACAGTAAAAGGGAAATTTAATTTTTCCGGTTCGTATGCTTCGTTTTTTAAGAACCTGCTGTTCAATCAATCTGCAGAATACTCATCCTTCATTAACAATGAAAATAACTTTATAATTTCTCTCTCACCGGAACTATTCTTTCATACCTCCAACAATAAAATACTCACAAAACCGATGAAAGGAACTTTAAGCAGAAGCAAGGAAATACAATCAGATGCACTGAGAGCTTTTGAACTTGAGAAAAGCGAAAAGAACCGTGCTGAAAATTTGATGATAGTTGATTTACTCAGAAACGATTTAGGAAAGATATGTAAATATGGAACGGTGAAAGTTGATAAATTATTTGGAATAGAAAAATTTGAATCTCTTTTCCAGATGGTTAGTATAATTGAAGGAAAACTGAAAAGTAAAATTAGTTTGAGCGACATCATAAAAAGTATGTTTCCCTGCGGTTCAATAACGGGAGCACCAAAAATTAGAACAATGCAAATAATAAAGGAAATTGAAGAGGAAGAACGAGGGATTTATACCGGTTCAATAGGAATGATGAGTAAAGAGTCCTCTGTTTTTAATGTTGCAATCCGAACAGTTAAAATTGAAAAGGAAACCGGAAGGGGAGAAGTAGGTTTGGGAAGCGGTATTGTTTGGGACAGTGAACAGGAAAAGGAATACAATGAGACTATTCTTAAAAGTGAATTCCTTACTAATCATACAAAACCGTTTTATCTAATAGAAACTATTCTTGTTCAGGATGGCGACATCTCATTTTTGGAAGAACATATTAACAGAATTAGCAAAACAGCAGACTTATTTCTTTTTAGAATTGATGAAGACAAAATTAGGAGAGAGTTAATTAACACCGCATATGAATAC
>JBATTD010000387.1:0-3967 GCA_049670345.1 Ignavibacteriaceae bacterium | reverse complement strand
GGGAAAGGGCCTGCTGCTTGATAAAGTAAAGGGAGACGCTGTTGAACTGGAAGTTAAATTCAAAGCGCCACTACCAAAAGAGTTTGGTATAAACATGCTTGGGGATGGAAGTGAGAATGATGAACTGAGCATTACTTTTGGCGCGGGACAAAAAGAGTTAAGCATCGGTAAAATCAATCCGCCGTTTGAACTGAAAGCTGGCGAGGAACTTACTCTTAGAATCTTTATTGATAAAAACTTAGTTGAGATTTTTGCCAACGATCGCCAGGCTGCAGTTGTCTCCCATGCTAGTATTCGGAAGAATCCAAATATCAAAATATTTACAAAAGATAAAGATCTTTTTGTCAAAGAGATACATGCATGGAATATGAAATCGATTTATTAGATAGTCAGCGCTGAAGCAGCATCGATTCAGGTCAGGAAACTTGAGTCCATTTGGAAATAAATTCTAAGCACATTTGACATAAGGGGGAACATAACATTATTAAGAAAAATGCTAATCTTTATCTATTAGCTTTAATTTAGACGAATCATTTTGAGTAACGAACTAATTAAACAAGATGGCTGATGGTTGAAAGTTGATAACGGAGTTTTTAAAGGTGCACTTGGTGGCACTGATGAAGGTAATCAGATTGACTTTCCCATGAAAGGAAGAAGAAAGTAATCAACAGATTGAGCATTGATGATCATAACCTGGGATAAATAAAACGTGAGTGGAATTAGATTACGACTAGCAAAAACATAAACAAAGCTCTTTGCGGTTGTCTTGGTAAGTTTAGAAAATTTGTTTTTATATGAAATATAGGAATCGAAAATGAAAAAAATAAATATATCCCTTTTATTAATAAGTGTTTTGTTTCTGGGTACTTTAGTTAACTCATATGCTCAAGATAATACAATCTCTAAAGAAGGGAAGAAATTCGAACCGAATTGGGAGTCACTATCCCAGTGGGAAATGCCTCAGTGGTTTGATAATTCGGTTCTGGGAATATATTGTCATTGGGGAGTTTACTCAGTACCGGGTTACCGGTTTAATGATGGAGCCGAACAGGTGGACAGCGGTTTGTGGTATGGGTGGTTTATGTACGTGCCCAATGGATCGGAGCAACATAATTTCGGGGTATACGATTACCACCGAAAAACTTACGGGGAGCCATGTGAGTATAGCTACCACGAATTTGTACCGATGTTCAAAGCCGAAAAATGGGATCCGGATGAATGGGCAGAATTGTATAAATACGCGGGCGCAGATTTTGCGGGTGTTGCTGCTGAGCACGGCGATGGGTTTATTATGTGGGATAGTGAATTTGACGAGTTCAACTCAATGGAAAAAGGCCCACGACGCGATATACTAGGCGAAATGTTCGAAGCTGCAAGAAAGGTCGGGATGAAAACTGTCGCAACATTCCATGAACCACCTGGTGAGATGTTTGATGCTGCAAGAGAATATTGTTCGCCTGGTTCCCCTGTTTTTGATCCTGCATACGCTGACCTTTATAACATGAGCCCGTTCAGTGTACTGAATAACAAATTGCTTGAGGTAGTCGACAAATACCAGCCTGACCAGATTTGGTTTGAAGACGAATATTGCGGCGAAGAGAATTGGAAAGACTTTATAGCCTATTACTACAATTCTGCAGAAGAATGGGGCAAGGAAGTATTTATTAGCCAGAAGCACACATTAGCACCCCTCTCGTGTTCCGTGTTTGATATTGAGGGTGGCATTTTCCCTGACGGTGTTTGGGAATGGGCAGGAATGACAGAGCCCCAGGAACAGAGATGGCAGAAAGACGTACCGATAGGAAACTATTGGGCTTATGCCGAGGGCGTTGGGTGCAGACCGGTTAACATGTTAGTGGACGGAATTGTAGATAGAATAAGTAAAAACGGTGTTACTCTTTTGGATGTAGCTCCTAAAGCTGATGGAACACTCCCTGAAGAACAAATCAATGGCCTGAAGGAGTTGGGTGACTGGATGAAAGTTAATAAAGAAGCTCTCTATGCTGCAAAACCCGCGCCGTTCGTTGAAGGTGGAACTAATGATTGGCGGGCAGGCTCAATACGTTTCACTGAAAAAGAAGGGTATCTCTACGCAATAGAACTCGGAAACGTTTGGCCCCCTGATTTTGGTTTTGCTGATTATAAAGATAGCGAGCTGCCTATTGCTCCGTATACAATTCCCGGTGTAAAACCAATAGAAGACTCTGAAATTAGGATGCTCGGCAGTGATAAAATTCTTCCATGGCATCTGGAAGGAGATGATCTTGTGATTGATGAACTCCCCAAAACTCTACCAGGTGACCACGCCTGGAGCATTAAAATTCAGGTCTTACAGGAGCAATAGAATGAAATGGTTGATCGGTTTATTACTCAAACTAAAAGTAAGATATCCATTTGTTCTTACTTTATACAAAATTATTTTCATAATTGATTTTTGTTAATTAGATGTTAAATATTTCAAATAAAGCAGAGGGAAAAATGATTGTTCGAATAATTATAGCACTGGTTACTTTGTTTAGCGCGTTTTTATATCCTGAAGTTAAGTCTTCATATTATACCAAAGGTCATAACTGGCAGGAAACGGTCTCCAATTCTATAAAAACCTTCCATAATGAATGGGAAAAACTTAGGTCCATTCTTAATCATGAAAGCATTATCAAATTGGGTGATTGGTATTCAGTCGGTGGCTTTGCAGGTGATCGGGATAAACTTCATTACATGGAGTTCGGCCCGGAGAAGAATTCCGGACTGGATCAGGTGTATGCTGGAGAAAAAAAGTGGGTAGTTCATCCCGAATGGAAAGATGGTATAGCTCACCATTTTGAAGGACAGGAGATAGAAGTTACCTATCTGCGACGGTCTATTAAACTGTCACGAGACATAGATCTTCTCGCCTATGTCAGCAGTGATGACGGCTTGCAAGTCTGGCTGGATGGTCATTTGATATTTGATAATGATACTGATCGAGGGTTGGAACCGAATCAGGAATTTATTCCCCTGCTATTGAAAGAGGGTGAAAATATCTTGATGCTTAAAATTAACAATCGTGGAGGACCGCAAGGGTATTTCTTTTCACTTCTACCAGATGAAGATGTTTATACAAGAGAAGTTGAAAAGATATGGAATCAGGCTTCCAGCGATTTTTCTGATGCCGTGTCTGTATTCCAGATGGAAAGAGAAAAAACGGATGGTATCTGGGATTCACAAGTTCAGGGATACGACGAGTCAAAACTTGTCGAAAACTATCTGGAAGAAATTAAACGTATACCAACTATTGCAAAAAATGGGGAAAAATATATTAAAGCCGTCAACGATGAAGTTGATATAAGTATCATACGCGAGTTGTATTACCTTACCTGCAAATTCGATAATATTATTTATCTTGATGATGCACATGAAAGTGATGATAAGAAATGGAATGACTATAAATCCAGTTTCGAAGTAAAAGCCCAGGAGGTCGCATCACTTCTCACAGATGAAAACAGGAATGAAGAACAGCTTTCCAAAGTGATTCTTGAGTTGGAGGAAATCTTCACCAGTATTCCTTTGCGTTTGCCTTCCGGACTCAAATCGAACGATCGGTTTGGCGCATATTACGCAACTCTTAAGTATGATCTCGACTGGGATAAACACTGGCGTATTGGTGAACATGCTGATGTTGTAGTTGATTTTGATCGGGCGGGATACAAATTTGTTTTCTGGAGAGGTACAAGCTACATACCCTGCTGGGTTACCGATACAGGTGTTTGGTACACCAATGAATTTGTCGAGCGCAGGGGATTTCACAGTCCTAATACCGAAGGTTGTGTTGAACCAATGTCTGACAAACAATGTCGATATTCCCATGTGCGCATAATAGAAAGTACCGATGCCCGGGTTGTTGTGCATTGGCGTTATGCACCGGTAGATGTACAATATGAACATCCATTCACTGATCCTGTTACCGGCTGGAGCGACTGGGTTGATG
>JBATTD010000386.1:0-3830 GCA_049670345.1 Ignavibacteriaceae bacterium | reverse complement strand
CCGGATTGAATTATTTCAGCCTCAGTTGCCGTTCCGGAATCTTCCACTACATCAAATAAATAAACTTTAGATTTTTCTTTTGCAAATAATTTAGCAATGCTTTTACCAATGCCTGAACCAGCTCCGGTAATAACAGCTATTTTATTCTGAAGTTTTTCTGACATTCTATAAATACCTTAAAATATTTTTATCAAATCATTAATCTCTTTTGCTTCCGCCGATAGTAATTCCCAGTCCGCCGTCTATCCTGAAAGCCTGACCGGTTATAAAACCTGCATTATCACTTGCAAGGTAAGCTATAAACTCTGCTACTTCGTCACTGGTTCCAATTCGCTTAGTTAAGTGCATGTCAACACATTCCTGATAAACATCATCGGGATTGGGGGATAGTGCAAATGAATCCCTTAACATTGGCGTATCGGTAGTTCCTGGGCAAACAGCAACACAGCGGATATTTGGGGCATAATCAACAGCAATACTTCTCGTTAATCCTAACATTGCAGTTTTAGATGTTGTATAACCGGCAACATTTTTTTGCGTGATAAAAGCCTGAACACTCGATACATTTACAATACATCCACTCGTTTTTTTTATCATTGAGGGCAGAGCAAACTTTGAACATAAGAAGGCACTTTTAACATTAACATTAATAACTCTATCCCATTCCTCTTCAGTAGTTTCAGTAACTGTACCATAAGTTTGAATTCCGGCATTATTCACCAAAATATCAATATCCCCCATCTCTTCAACTATTTGAGTAAAAGCATTCTTAACTTGATCTTCCTTTGAAACATCGCATTGAACAAAAATAGATTTTCCACCAAGTTTGTTTGCAAATTCTTTTCCCTTTTCATCGATATCCAGAATACAAACATTTGCACCTAATTCATGAAACACCTTTGAACAAGAACCGCCAATTCCTTTGGCACCACCGGTAACTACGACTACTTTGTTTTTAAATGACATTGTTAACTCCTGTTATGCGAAGCAAGAGGCATTCCCTTTTTTTTGTAATCAATTTCTAATATATGCCATCTGCCAAGATTTGAAACAAAAAGTTGATCGAAGTTTTTACCACCGAATGCAATATTTGTAGGATTAGAAAGTGTGTGCGCTTCCCAATCCTCATATAAAACTGTTGCTGTATTATCTTTTTCTATTTTGAATATTTTATTCGGGGTGTAACACGAAACCAGTAAATTTCCCTCACCATCGAATGCAATACCATCAGGAACAGTTTCAGGCAGAGTACAATAAACTGATCTTTCTCCTGCTGTACCATCAGAATTAATTTTAACTCTTTCTACACCCGGAAGCCATGACGAAACTACATATAAATATGATTGATCTTTATCCAAAGCCAAACCATTTGCAAAATTGAACGGTCCATCGTGCCAAATACTTCCAGATCCATCGGGTGTAAATTTTAATATTTTACCCGACACTTCTCTAAACGCGCCACTCTCCGAAACATATAAATTTCCGGAATTATCAAATACAGGGTAATTAGGGATATTAAAAGAATGTCCATCCGCACCATCAGAAAACTTATTCAACTCCAATGATTTTATATCCAATCTCCATAAGCAATGATTATTCAAATCACAGATTGCTAACCAATCTCCTCCTGGCGAAAAAGCAATTCCCAAAATAAATCCTCCGGTAGCAGCTATTTCTTCAACATGCTTACCATCTTCAGAAATTTTATAAATCTGTCCGCCTTCTCCACCAGCCCAAACTGTACCATCAGGATGAATCGCTACGCATTCAGGATGATCCAAACCATCAGCAAAAATTGTTGAAATATTTTCGAGTGTATGCATTTACAATCTAATAATTTGATTTTGTTATTAAATTAAGTGATCACTACAGAAGCTGAAAGCTTTGTACTTACCTCATCGCCTTGTTCGATCGAAAGCCATTCACCCTTTTTTATAGCGTCCTGTGCATCAGGATTATACATAGATGTCCACGGTTCCAAGGCTATTGCATAAGCATCTCCCCACCAGGGTGCATCCTGTGTTGCGTAACGCTCCTGCCAGTACCATAAATATTTAAAAATTGTTGAATCCCATTTAACACTAAATCCAACATTCTTGTTGGTATTAATTATTGAATAATTACCTTCATCACCAAAGCCGTATAAATATGACAAATCACTATAAGGTGGATCAGTTGCCGGTGGAACTTTGCTGGCATCATCTTCTTTCCCCCTAATATTTTTGCACATAGGCCAATCCGATTCTATTCCAGGTTTAAATCTTCGATGATCCGGCATTGTGGGGTCGGAAATAATTTTTAAAGCGTTCGTTTCAATTTTTGCACCTTCATTTAGGAAAGGCAGACCAAACGCAATATGATGTCCCCACATTATATCTAATTTCGTTTTGGATTCGTTAGTTAGTATTTCTTCAATGAAAAGTGTTGGTTTATCAATAGCAATTGTAAGTATCTTTTCAATTTTTACAGGAACCCGTAATGGTTTTGTCCAAAGTTTGACCGAAACTCGCTCTGGGCTATTATCAACGATTGAGTATTTCCACGGTGTCAAAGAAACTTCACCATGTTGACCCAAAGATGCACCACGATAATTGAAATATGGAGTATTGGGTAAAATTTCCTGCCATCCACCATAATAGTAATCTTCAAACTGATTTGGAGTATTTCTCATTTGAGAAAAATCTCTTTGCGGATTGAGGATACCCTTTGACAGTCGAAGCATGAAATCTAAGTCCAAGGGTTTATATCTGAATTCAAAAATATCACTTCCACGATCTGCTAGAATACCAATTTTAATAAAATCATTTTCCATCCATATAGTTTTCATCCCATTGTAAACCCACTCGTCTGAGATAGTACACTTACCTTTTGCGAAGGGCGGAAGTGATAACATAGAACTCATTATTCATTCTCTAATAATTTTAAAACGGCTTTCAGGTATCCTAATGCGAATGCCATCCCAGCGTGCCAGGGAGCGTCACAAGCCATCTCAGGAGTATGGTCCGGAATAATAACTCCTTCATAATCATTATCCTTTAGTATCCTTAACGCTTTGATTATATCAATATCACCCTCATCTATAAAAGCTTCCCTATAGTTAGGAACTTTTCCAATTACATTCCGACTATGAACATAACCAATCTTGTTTTGCCTTGAATACTTATCCAACAAATCATATATATCACTTCCGGGCATTTCCTGAATCGTTCCCATACAAAATTCAAATCCATTTGAAGGGCTATCATAAAGATTCAGAAGGCGTTCATATTCCTCCGGTGAGTAGAACAGTTTTGCAATACCGCGCATCTCGGGCAACGGGGGATCATCAGGATGAGCAACAAGTTTGATGTTATTTTCTTCTGCAACAGGGATCATTTCATTCAAAAAGATTCTTAATCGGTCCCACATTTCTTCTCTTGTCACAGGTTCAATCACGCCCTCTTTAACGTCGGTATCATATCTCATATTCCAAACCATCCCTTTTGGTATAGGATTATCAACATCTATTAAGCTCTGATCAAACTCGATAGATTTTGCCCCGCCCCTTCCGGTATGTTTACCCGTCCAACCCCAAACTCCTGGTATACTAAAATTATAACCCAAAATTGGAATGCCTACCTTACCAATTACTTTCAGAGTTTGTTTTAAATTTTCTATTTGTTCTGCTTTTCTTGGCCCATCTAATAAAACGTCGTACCAATGGGCAGGATCAATGTTTTCTATTGCTTCCCAAATAAGTCCTTCCGCTTCAATATCTTTTTTAATTGCAAGAAGCTCATCATACTGCCAAAACTTATCTTTGTTTTCTGTAACGCCCCACCCATTTAAGT
>JBATTD010000385.1:0-8841 GCA_049670345.1 Ignavibacteriaceae bacterium | reverse complement strand
GAAGCATCAGGTACCGGAAATATGAAGTTTGCGTTGAACGGTGCTTTAACAATTGGTACTATGGATGGAGCAAATATTGAAATAAAAGAAGAAGTTGGTAATGAAAATATTTTTATTTTCGGTCTTTTGGCAGACGAAGTAGTTAAGCTCAAAGAAAGCGGTTATAATCCGCATAAGTATTACGAAACTAACACAATCTTGAAGGGTGTAATAGATAGGATAACATCAGACTATTTTAGCAAAGATGAACCGGGAATATTTAAGCCTCTTATCGATAGCTTATTGAACAATGATAATTACTGTTTGTTTGCTGATTTTCAATCTTATGTTGATATGCAGGATGAAGTTAGTCGTGTATATCAGAATGCTGATGAGTGGACGAAAAAATCAATTTATAATGTAGCAAAAATTGGAAAATTTTCAAGTGATCGTTCAGTTAACGAGTACGCGGGAAAAATATGGAACGTAAAACCAACTCCGATAAAGAATATGACAAAATAAATTGCACGCTTAAAAAGTTAAATACAATATGCTGCATCGTAATTAAAATTTGTAAATTTCCGGTTAAATATTAAAAGTATTACATTCATTAAAAAAATAAATTGAAACGAGCATGAATAAATATTTACAAACAGAATGATTATGATGCGAGTTCTATATGACACTAATTTAAAATTATAAACATATGAAAGAGAAATAATATTTATGGAGTATTCAATTCATTCCAAATCACATATAGGTCACGTTCATTTAACTGTTGCAGATTTGGAACGTTCAATAAAGTTCTATCGAGATATTCTAGGATTTAGTGTTACAGCGAGGTTCGGAAATTCAGCGGTCTTTTTATCTTCCGGTGACTATCACCATCACATTGGATTGAATACTTGGGCAGGTCCCGATGCAACTCCTCCACCCGATGGTCATTCTGGTCTTTATCATTTTGCAATTCTCTATCCTAATCGTCACGAACTCGCAAAAGCTTTTAAGGTTTTGTGGGAAGAAAAATATCCTGTTGAAGGCGCCTCCGATCATGGAATTACCGAATCAATTTACATTAAAGACCCCGATGGCAATGGTATTGAACTGTATTGTGACAGATCAAGCGAAGTATGGCCAACTGATGAAGACGGAAATTTTGTCCTTGTTACAACACCGTTAGATCTTCCGCATTTACTCTCTGAACTAGATATGCAAGATTGATTAGGTTGATTATTTTGAAATATAAAGGTTTTTTAATAAATTACGTAAGTATTTACGTAAATAAAATTATAAAATATGTACAATGGATAACGAATTATTTTTTGGAATACGGCTAAAAAAAACAGGTGAGATGCTATCCTCGCAGGTAACCCGTATTCTGTCTGACAAAAAAATTAAATTTGAACCCCGTTGTATATATCTATTAATTATTCTGAGGGAAAGAGCACAAGCAAGTATAAAAGAAATTGCAGCTTTTCTTGGGATGACACATCCTGCAATTGTTCAAATGGTGAATTCTCTAAAAAATATTGGGCTAATAACTCAAAGTAAATCAGTTGAGGATAAACGAATAACATTAATTGAATTAACTGAAAAAGGGAAAGGAGAACTTAACAGAATTAAACCGGTTCTTACTGAAATAGAATATGCCGTGGAATCAATAAGTAATGAGATTGATGCAAATTTGAAATATTGGTTATCAAAATTAAATGAGGCAGTAAAAAGCAAATTGTTATTACAAAAAGTACATGAAGGCTTAAAGCAAAAAGCCATTCAGGAAATAAATATTGTCCCATATAACAGAAAATATAAATCTGATTTTGCACGATTGAATTATGAATGGCTTGAAAAATACTTTAAAACAGAAAAAGCTGAGGCAGAGGATAAGCGATTACTTAATAATCCTGAAAGAGAAATAATAAAGAAGGAAGGGGAAATATTCTTCGCAATATTAAATAATATTGTTGTTGGAACTTGTGCAGTGTTAACAATTAGCGATTCAATTTACGAGCTTGCTAAGATGGGTGTTACTGAAAAAGCACAGGGAAGGCAGATTGGAAAAAAACTTGCTCTAACTGCAATTGGGTATGCAGTTGAAAAAGGCGCATTAAAATTACGACTGTACACAAACAGTAAGTTAAACGCAGCAATGAATCTTTACAGAGGATTAGGTTTCATCGAGGTAAAAGAGGAGTCGAATGATCGATACAAAAGAGAGTTGATATTAATGGAATTAGATTTAACAATGTAATTATCTATCACTTGCAATTTGAACCAATTGACTAGTAATTTTCAGTAAAACAATATCTTTAATTAACAAAAGAAATTTAGAAATGTTTGAACACTTAAAGAAGATTTTATCCAATGAAAGTAGCGAACAATTAAAATCAGAAAATTCAGATAAATCAGATAATTATAAGAAGCAATTACAAATTGCAACCGCAGCAATCTTTATAGAGATGGCAAAGGCGGACGGGGATTTTTCTGATGAGGAAAGAGAGCATATTGTGGTATCCCTTAAAAACAGGTTTGGATTAGAGGAAGAGTATGTACACGACCTAATTGAGCTTTCTCAGGCAGGGTTAAAAGACAGCGTAAGCTTATATGAATTTTCAGGTGTAATTAATGAGCGTTTTACATTTGAAGATAAGTATGAATTGCTCAAAAATCTCTGGAGGTTAATCTACACTGATAAAACATTAGATAAGTATGAAGACCATTTAATAAAAATGATCGGGGGAATGCTGCAAATGGAGCATAGGCAAATTATAAACGCTAAAATGTTAATTAGAAAAGAACTTAATATTGAGTGACATTAAATAATACAGCAGTCAATCGTTTTCTAATTCCTCGTCGATAAGTTTAGTGATAGCTTCATCAGTTGGTTCAATCTTGCTTAAAAATCTTGCTGTAATTTTCCCATCCTTTGAGATAATAAATTTTTCGAAGTTCCAATTAATATCCGATTTATCAGTTATGCTGTTATTAGTTAATCTATTGTACAGTGGTGACTTATCTTCTCCCAAAACTTTAATTTTATCAAACAGCTTAAAAGTAACATTATAATTTGAAGAACAGAATGCTTTTATCTCTTCATTCGTTCCAGGTTCCTGACCGCCAAAATCGTTACAGGGAAATGCAAGAATTTCAAATCCGAGCGAGTTATATTTCAGGTAAATTTCCTCAAGACCTTTGTATTGAGGAGTGAAGCCGCACTCACTCGCAACATTAACAATCAACAAAACTTTACCATTATAATCAGACAGTTGTATTGAGTTGTTCCCCATATCCATGACTGTTATGTCATTAATATTGTCTTTCAAATTATCACCCCCAATATTTTGAGAAACAGTAATGTAAAAACCGCCTAACTGCAAACTCAGCACAAATGCGATTATTATTATTTTAATGTTTTCTAATTTCATGGTACTACCTTTTAAAATTATTCTGATTCACTCTTGAAAATTAGTTGTGTTTAACTATAACAAATCTATGAATTAAATTCTTCATATAAATCCTTAAACAGGAGGATGATAAATAGGCAAAACTTTGCTTTTTGCTATATGAATAGATTTTTAATCCTGCTAACTGTCCAAGAAAAAAAGCAATAATCATTATGGGATAAGTAACGAACTCGAACCCAATACCCGTGTAAATCCTGACAAAAAAAATAAATGGAATTGGTATATGAATTGAGAGGAACCATTGCAAAGAAAATCTCTCTACATTTGCTCGCCAATATCCAAATGGAATATTGATAAAGAAATCAATACAAACTGCCAGTAATAAAAGTATGAATAAAACATTCTCTGATTTTTTGGGTGGAAACATAATTAAAATCATTCCACCCGGCAAGAAAGTAATTTGTTTCCGGCTTCTGGCAGGATCCAGAAGAAACCTGGTTAATGTTAACTCATTACGGCAGCAAATGCTGTTGTGTTAACTATGTCGTCAACACTGCATCCACGACTAAGATCAAAACAAGGTTTATTTAATCCCTGAACAAGCGGACCGACTGCTTCAGCACCACCGAGACGCTGTGCAATTTTATATGCAATATTCCCGGCATTCAAATCGGGGAAGATCATTACATTTGCTTTACCAGCAACATTGCTGCCAGGTGCTTTTTTCTTCCCGATTGATTCGATTATTGCCGCATCGAATTGAAGTTCGCCATCAACATTTAAATCAGGTCTTTTCACCTTAACCATTTTTGTTGCTTCAATTACTTTATCAATTAATTCGTGTTGTGCACTGCCCTTTGTTGAAAAAGAAAGCATTCCAACAAACGGTTCCTTATCAGTTAATTTAAGATGATTATCCGCAGTAGAAATTGCAATATCTGCAAGCTGGTTAACATCAGGATTGGGAACGACAGCGCAATCGGCAAAGCTAAATACTTTGTCGGGAAAAAGCATAAGAAAAAAACTGGAAACTATTGATATTCCTTCAGGTATTCCTACGCACTGAATTCCCGCCCGCATAACATCACCTGTTGAAGCGGTTGAACCGGCAACACTTCCATCAGCCATACCTTCGCGCACCATCATTGCACCAAAAAACAGATCCCTAACTACGGTTTCACGCGCCTGTTCAATATTAATTCCTTTATGTTTTCGCAGATTAAAAAAGATATTTGTAAAATCACTTAATTTATCCGATTTGGATGGGTCAATAATTCTAATACCTGTTAAATCAACACCAAGTCGTTCAGCATCACTTCTTATTATGTCTTCATTACCTAATGTAATTACCGATACGATTTTTTCTTTTGTTAAAATTTCTGCGGCTTTTAATACTCTTTCATCGTGTGATTCCGGAAGAACGATAGTTTTTCTTAGTACTGATGCTCTTTCCTTTATTTCGTCTAATATATTTAATCCCATTTTTAACTCCAGAATTTTAGAAATTTCAATATCAAACCTAATAAATTTAAATGTGATAGTATGTGATAAAGTTGATGACTAAATTTAGAAAGGCAATATTATTAATCTTTGGAATGACCGATGGTCAGTGAATTCAAACAGAATATGACAATTTTAGCTTTGCCGATTCACGATTTTTATGCATTAGTTATATTACGATAAACATTGATTTTTGATAGTAAAACCAATACATTCACACTCTTAATTTTGACATGATTGCAGAAAATTTAAAGCGGCTTAGGGATAGGATAAACGCACAATGTGCTGCTTCAGGAATAAATTCTGAAGAGATTAAACTAATAGCAGTATCAAAGTACTTTGGTTTGGATGCTATAACAGAAGCGAATAATCATGGCATAACAAATTTTGGCGAAAATAAAGCGCAGGAACTTAGAGATAAATTTGAATTGTTAGGCGATAAAGTTAACTGGCATTTCATTGGAACTCTGCAGCGCAATAAAGCAAAATATGTTGTAAAAGCTGCTTCTCTCATCCATTCGGTTGATTCACTATCATTAGCGGATGAAATAAATAAGCATGCAGCAAAAAATAATAAAATTCAGGATATCCTTTTGGAAATTAAAACATCCTTTGAAGATACTAAGGCTGGATTCAATCAGGAAGAACAAGTTATCAAACTGGTGGAGTATTGTAAAACTCATTCGAACATAAATTTGTTGGGACTTATGACAATGGCACCCTATTCCGATGACGAACAAATAATTAGGAAAAGTTTTTCTGAATTGCGTAAATTAAAAGATAAGATTAATCAACAGGGATTTAATCTAACAGAACTCTCTATGGGAATGACAAGTGATTTTGAAATAGCAATTAATGAAGGAGCAACTATGCTGAGGATTGGCTCGGCAATTTTTGGTCAACGAGATCACGCCAAAAACTGGAGAGCAATATGAAAATCACCCCAATAAATATTAAAACTCAGAGTTTTACTAGATCTCTTAGAGGTTATGATGCTGAAGAAGTGAAAGCTTTTCTGGAAAAACTTGCTGTAGATGTTGAAGGGTTGATGAACGAAAATGAAACTTTAATAGATGAGATCAATGAATTAAAAACAAGTCTGGATGGATATAAGAAGATTGAGAAAGATTTACAGACTAAACTGTTAAAGGCACAAGATTCCTCAACAAAATCAATTGAAGCTGCAAAGAATCAGACAGGTATGATGCTGAAGGAAGCGGAATTAATAGCAGCCGATATAATCGAGAAAGCAAAACAAAATGCAAATGAAATTAGGGATGCCGTAATTAATTTAAGAGAAGAGAAAGATTTGATAATTTCAAAATTAAAAGCTATTGTAAATACTCAGTCAACTCTACTAGAAGGAAAAGTAAAGAAAATTGATAAAGGACAGCAGGAACCAGAAAAAACTAAGCAACAGCAGCTGAAGGATGATTTTGACGTTGATGTTGATGACATTGTGAACAAACTTTTGTAATAATGAGTGAATTGATTTCCAAAATAAATGAAACCCTTGAAGTAATTAAGAAGATTACAACAGAAGAATATTCCTTCGGAATTATTTTAGGAACCGGGCTTGGCGGCTTAGCAAAAGATATTAATATTCAGCATGAAATTGAATATGAGGATTTACCTCACTTCCCGCTTTCAACTGTTGAATCACATCACGGAAAACTCATCTTTGGAAAAATTGGTGATAAAAATGTTGTGGCAATGCAGGGTAGATTCCACTTTTACGAAGGATATTCGATGAAGCAGATCACCTATCCCGTACGTGTGATGAAATTTCTTGGTGTTAAAACATTGCTTGTTTCTAATGCTTGCGGCGGTATGAATCCAATTTACACACGTGGCGATATTATGTTGATGGTAGATCACATTAATCTATTGGGTGATAATCCACTCATTGGAATGAACGAAGACGAACTTGGGCCGAGATTTCCTGATATGAGTGAACCGTATGATTTAGAATTAATAAAAGTTGCTGAAGAAGTTGCCTTAGAAAATAAAATAAAAGTTCAAAAGGGTGTTTATGTTGCTGTGCCTGGTCCAAATCTTGAAACAAAAGCAGAGTACAGATTCTTAAGAACTATTGGTGCTGATGTTGTTGGTATGTCAACAATTCCCGAAAATATAGTAGCAAATCATATGGGCATAAAAGTTTTAGGAATAAGCATTGTAACGGATGAGTGTTTTCCCGATAGTTTAAAACAGGTAAATGTCGAAGAAATCATTTCCACTGCAATGGAAGCAGAACCTAAAATGACTTTAATAATGAAGGAAGTGGTTAAGAGGATATAATGTTTAAAAAGAACATCATTAATTACTCAGCAGCAATTCTATTAGGGGTCCTTATTTTTGCGTCTGATTTTCTGGATACGGATATATTCAATTTTGATGAAAAGAATTTTGCTGTTTGGTTTGTACTTTCGATATTGTGTTTTGCGAGCGGATGGTATATTAATAAAACTCTTGGCTGGCATAAAGGTGGTAAGATTGTTTTCTCAGTAATTATTGCAGTTACAATTGTTAGCATATTTATGATAACATTTTTTTCTGGCTACTTTAATGCTAACGAAATATTAACAGAAAATCTGACCCTTTACAGTTTAAGAAATATAACTCTTGGTGCAATGGGTTTTTTCGGAATGGCTATCCAGGAAGTTATTAATAACAGAAAAGACGCCCAAATCTTAATGGAAAAATTTGAACTGTTGGGAAGAGAATCGGATATATCGAAGAAAGAAGTACAACTGAAAATTAAAGAAGCAAATTTAAATGCTGAGAGAATAATTAACGATGCCGAAGCAAAAGCAAAAAATTTAATCCTTAAAAAAGAAAGAATTGAAAGAGAACTTAAAGAATTCATTCAAACTGAACGTGAATTAATAAAGCGTTATGAAGAGAAATAATTTTGCAAATAATACAGCAAAGTAAAACCGGACAATGTTTAAACAGAATATAAATAAAATAGGTCACCCAGAAATTGAAAAGAATATTTTAAAATTTTGGGAAGATAAAAAAATATTTGAAAAAAGCATTTCTTCAAGAAGTGAAGATAAGTCCTATGCTTTTTACGAAGGTCCGCCAACAGCTAACGGCAAACCGGGAATTCATCATGTTATGTCGCGTACTTTAAAAGACCTTGTTTGCAGATATAAAACAATGCAGGGTTACCGTGTTGAAAGAAAAGCTGGCTGGGACACACACGGGCTTCCGGTGGAAATTGAAGTAGAAAAGAAAATAGGCATTAAACATAAAAGCGAAGTAGCTGAATATGGAATTGATAATTATAATAAAGCTTGTCGCGAATCCGTTTTTACCTATTTAGAACTTTGGGAAAAAATGACCACCCGTATGGGTTACTGGATTGATCTCGATGGGGCTTATATAACATTAAAAAATAATTACATCGAATCAGTTTGGTGGGCACTTAAAACTCTATTTGATAAGGGGTTGATCTATAAAGATTATAAAATTGTTCCGCAAGATCCGAAATCGGAAACGGTTCTTTCTTCCCACGAACTTGCACTTGGTTATAGAGAAACAAAAGACCCTTCTGTTTATGCACTGTTCAAAATAAAAGATAAAGTGGAATATTTTCTCGTTTGGACAACCACACCATGGACCCTAATCTCAAATGTTGCACTTGCTGTAGGACCCGATGTTACTTATGTTAAAATAAAAACGGATGGTAAAAAAATAATTCTCGCAAAAGAAAGACTATCGGTTATTAATGATGATTACCAAATCCTTGAAGAATTTAAAGGCGAAGCAATACTTGGATTGGAATACGAACAATTATTAGAATACGTAAAGGTTTATAAGAAATCATTTTACGTTGTTCCCGGTGGATTTGTAAGTACAGAAGACGGTTCGGGTATAGTTCACATAGCTCCGGCTTTTGGTGCTGATGATTATGATCTCTCAAAAGAATTTGATTTACCGATGCTGCAAC
>JBATTD010000384.1:0-2656 GCA_049670345.1 Ignavibacteriaceae bacterium | reverse complement strand
ATAGATTCCCTAGCAAGTTTAAATGTAAAATCTGAACTGAAATATTTTTTCAAAAGATCATAAGATATTCTAGGCACACCTTTAATATCTATATCAGAAAGCCAATAATTCTGTAATTGGAAGTATTCTAATATTTGATAAAGTTTATCCTCGCCTTTGTATGCGTCAATTATACCTGGCTCAAACTCAGCAACTAAAATTTGCTTCTGAATTTCATTACTCAAACTTTTAAATAGTCGTAAGTCTATTCCCTGAGAGTCTGTTTTAAACCAATCGATTCTATCAATACCCAAATCATTAAGAACAGTATTCAATGACAAAGTCTTAAGTGATATTTCCTTTTCAACCTCAAATAGTTGAGAATTAACATAAGGTTCCAGTTTCTCATTATTTGGCTCCAGTAAACTAGAACAGTAAGGAGACTTTGTTAAATAAAACCGGGAAACTTCAGCCTCAACATCCGAAACAATACAATTATAGACAAATAATTTTTTAAAATTTCCTTTTTCACTTTCAACAAATTGAAAGTCGCGCTGATCAGCATCAAAGGCTATACACCAGGAATACTTAGCAATTTTTCTCCATTTGGGATGTAAGCTGCCCGAAGCTCCAATATCGATTAAGATTGGTGGCTGCTGTTGTAATTCAGGTCTTAAAAATATTTCTTTTATCATTATATTTATTCTAATGAGTAAATTAAAATTCTATCTTTCTATTAATCGTAATTGAAACACAAATATATGAATCACAAAGAACATTACACAGAGAATTATTTTAAATGGCAAGGAGCGATTGGGGAATTTGGTGGATGGGCGAATCTTGATAAATTTAAAGATTTCATCAAACAAGATTTTACAGTTGTGGACTTTGGTAGTGGCGGAGGGTACTTATTAAAAAATATTAAGTGCAGACAAAAAATCGGCATTGAGATAAATGAAACAGCAAGCAAAAAGTCTAATGAAATTGGAATACAGAGTTTAAGTTCGGTAAAATCACTTGAAGACGAATGTGCCGATTTGATAATATCTAATAATGCTCTTGAACACACAAAACATCCTCTTAATGAATTAAAAGAATTGTATAGAATATTAAAACCAAATGGTAAAATTGTTTTTGTTGTTCCGTGCGAATCAATCAGCTATAAATACAAACCAAATGATGTCAATTATCATTTACACTGTTGGAGTCCAATGTGCGCAGGTAATCTCTTTAATGAAGCTGGATTTAATGTTTTGGAATCTAAAGCGTATAAGCATAAATGGCCTCGCTATTACGATAAAATTGCAAACATATTTGGAAGAAATATATTTAATACTATATGCAAATTGTATGCAAGGTGGGAAACAACGTGGTTTCAAGTTCGAGTAGTTGCAGAGAAAAAAGCGCCTAATAATGGCTAAAATCTTATCAGTAAATTAATATATTGTTATTTTCATATTATAATATACATTGTATAAGAATTCAAAAATATCAACACCTGTTGCACTTTTAATTTTCAATAGACCGGATACAACCAAAAAAGTTTTTGAGGAAATTCGCAAAGCTGAACCGGAAAGATTGTTTGTTATTGCTGACGGACCAAGAAACAATGTTGAAAGAGATAATGATTTGTGCAAACTAACAAGAGAAATTACTGAAAATATTGATTGGGATTGTAAAGTAACAAGAGATTATTCTGTTGAAAATTATGGCTTAAGGAAAAGAGTATCAGGCGGATTAACACGAATGTTTAAAAGTGTTGATGAAGCAATTATATTAGAAGATGACTGTGTTCCGCATCAATCTTTCTTCCCATTCTGTCAGGAACTTCTTGAAAGATACCGCGATGAAAGGAAAGTTATGATGATATCGGGCAATAATTTTTTGGGTAAATTGGGACAAAAAGAATGCAGTTACCACTTTTCAGCTTTTAACCTTATTTGGGGATGGGCAACCTGGAAAAGAGCATGGAATTTATACGACGACGAGATGAATGATTGGAATGATTTAAAAGAAGGTGACTTCCTTAATAATATTTTACAAGATGATGTTTCCGTAAAATATTATAGAACAATCTTTCAGGAAGTTTATGAGGATAAAATAAATTCGTGGGCATACAGATGGCTTTATTCAATGTTTAGAGAAGATGGTTTGTCAATCGTTCCATCAAATAATCTAGTGACTAATATCGGATTTGGTACCGAAGCCACAAACGCAAAATCAAATTCACACCATACGGCAGATATTATTGCTGAAGAAATTGAGCTTCCTCTAATGCATCCACCAAAAACAGAGCGGGATTTAGAAGCAGATATGTTTGCAACGAAAATACTTCATCGCTTCAGGGGCAAGGATCTTATTATCAGAACCATAAAAAAACTCCTGCGGATGTAATACGAACTAACTGCCCCACTTTCGCTTTCGCCAGAAAGTGATTACTCTTTCCATCCCGAATTTCGATAGATTCGATTTCAATTTTGTACGAAGCTTCCTAAAAATGTAATTTTTCTTCGCATCAAAATTTCAATAGCCATATTTCTTCAATGCCTTTCTCATTTCTTCAATGGAATCTAACTCATTTTTCCAGGAAGCTCCGCCTGCAGCTTCGAAGCAATAGAAAAAGTGGGTTGGTGAAGCACTTATTTTACTGACTATCAAGCTGATTGATCATTTGATA
>JBATTD010000383.1:0-8366 GCA_049670345.1 Ignavibacteriaceae bacterium | reverse complement strand
GGATTTAAAAGTTTGAAAGATGTTTTCAGCACAGAACCACAACTGATAAACGTTCGGCGGATTGTTAAGTCATCTGATGTTGTTGTTGATTTCTATAAAATTTTTCCTGGTTTAAAAAAAATTGCTGTGCCTCAAAAAGTTGATAAAATGTTTTTGAAATTAAAAGTTTCAAACTCTGTTTGGCGAAGCGAATTAAAATTTAAAGAACAAGAAATAGTTGAAAAAATAAATATGTTTTACAACGAAGAGAGAATAAAAGGAATAAAATTTACGAACTGAAAATGAAAGTATAATACAGAGAAAATATATGGCTAACAAAAAATCTAAAGAGCAATACAGCGCAAAAAACATTAATGTTTTAAAAGGGTTGGATGCAGTTAGGAAAAGACCGGCAATGTACATTGGCGATGTAAGCTCACGAGGCCTGCATCATCTTGTAAACGAAGTGGTTGATAACAGTATTGATGAATCTCTTGCCGGCTTTTGCGATAAAATTGAAATAACTATTAGAGAAGACGGAAGCGTTACTGTGCAGGATAACGGCAGAGGAATACCGGTAGATATTCATCCGGAAGAAAAAAAATCGGCCCTTGAAGTTGTAATGACTGTTCTGCATGCCGGAGGAAAGTTTGATAAAAACAGTTATAAAGTATCGGGTGGATTGCACGGCGTAGGTGTGTCGGTGGTTAATGCCCTTGCAGAGTGGTTAAAAGTAGAAGTGAGAAGAGACGGTAAGATTTATTTTCAGGAATACAAAAAGGGTATTCCCGTTGCCAAAGTAAAAGAGATAGGTAAAGCACGAAAAAACGAATCCGGCACAAATCTTACGTTCTTCCCCGATTCTGAAATATTTAATACAACGGAATTCAAATTCAGTACCATTGCTGAAAGAATGCGTGAGCTCGCTTATTTGAATAAAACGATTACAATTAATATTAAAGATGAAAGAAACGGCGGCGAGGAGGAATCATATCATTTTAAAGGCGGGTTGGTAGAGTTTGTACAATACCTGGATGAAAGTAGACAGCCCCTTCACAAAACAGTTTACATAGAAGGAATAAAAGATAACACACCTGTTGAAATAGCTTTTCAATATACAGACCGTTATACAGAAAACATTTTTTCGTATGTGAATAATATAAATACTACTGAAGGCGGTACCCATCTGTCGGGATTTAAAACAGCACTTACACGAACGCTGAATAATTATGCATATAAAAATAAACTGATCAAAGAAGGCAAGATAAACTTAACCGGAGAAGATTTTAGAGAAGGGCTAACTACAGTTATCTCGGTTAAAGTTGCTGAACCACAATTTGAAGGACAGACAAAAACAAAGCTTGGTAACAGCGAAACAAGATCTGCAGTAGAAATGTTGGTTGGTGAAAAACTTACTGATTTTCTTGAAGAGAATCCCTCGGTTGGAAGAAAAATTATTGAAAAATGTTCGCGCGCAGCGGAAGCCAGAGAAGCTGCAAGAAAAGCTCGCGACCTTACCCGTAGAAAAAATGCTTTGGATACTTTACACCTGCCCGGAAAGCTGGCAGATTGCTCAATAACCGATCCCGAACACTGTGAAATTTATATTGTTGAGGGTGACTCAGCTGGCGGTTCTGCAAAACAGGGGCGTGATAGAAAATTCCAGGCAATACTTCCGCTTAAAGGAAAAATACTAAATGTTGAAAAAGCAAAGATTAATAAAATACTTGAAAACAATGAAATAAAATCGATCATCTCAGCTATCGGTGCCGGAATAGGTGTGGATTTTAATGAGGAAAAAGCAAGGTATGGAAAAATAATTCTGATGACTGATGCTGATGTTGACGGCAGTCACATTAGAACCCTTCTGTTAACTTTCCTTTACAGATATATGAAAGAGTTGATAACAGCAGGAAAGGTTTATATCGCACAACCGCCCCTTTATAAAATAAAAAAAGGGAAGGAAGAATTTTATGCTTTCGATGAAAAAGAAAGAAATGAAATTCTGAAAAGACTTAAGGTAAATGGAAAAGGAAAAAGCAAAGAACCATTAGATGAGAAGAACCTAAAAGGTATTAATATTTCTCGCTACAAAGGTCTTGGCGAAATGAACCCCGAACAACTTTGGAGCACAACAATGAATCCTGAAACCCGAACGGTTTTACAGGTAATGATTGAGAGCGCCGCTACTGCAGATAAAATATTCGAAACCCTTATGGGAGATGATGTTGAACCACGTAGAGAATTTATTGAGAAAAATGCTAAGTATGTTAAAAACTTAGATATATAATTATAAAGTTTTAGAATTACGTTAAAGGAATGAAGTTTTACAATGCCAACAATTTTTGATAAAATATTACCCGTTACGCTTGAAGAGGAAATGAAATCCTCATACATAGACTACTCAATGTCTGTTATTGTTTCTCGTGCTTTACCCGACGTGAGAGATGGTTTAAAACCGGTGCATAGAAGGGTTTTATATGGAATGCACGAATTGGGAATGGCACATACTAAACCGTATAAAAAATCAGCCAGGATAGTTGGTGAGGTACTTGGTAAGTTTCACCCCCATGGTGATACGGCAGTTTACGATAGTATGGTAAGGATGGTGCAGGAGTTTTCTTTACGTTATCCGCTTGTTGATGGGCAGGGTAACTTCGGTTCGGTTGATGGCGATTCACCTGCAGCAATGCGTTACACAGAAGTTCGATTGCGTAGAATTTCTGACGAGATGCTTCGGGACCTTGATAAAAACACGGTAGATTTCACACCTAACTTTGATGACTCGCTTCAGGAACCAACCGTGCTTCCGTCATATCTTCCAAATCTTTTAGTAAACGGGGCAAGCGGTATTGCTGTTGGTATGGCAACCAACATACCTCCTCACAATTTAAATGAAGTGATTGATGGTATAATTGCTTTGATAAAGAATCCCCAGCTGACCAATGAGAAATTAATGAAGCATGTCATTGCACCGGATTTTCCAACCGCCGGAATAATATATGGTTATGAAGGCGTTAAATCAGCATACACTACCGGCAGAGGAAGAATAGTTGTTCGTGCAAGAGCAAACATCGAAACACTGAAGAACAGTAGAGAAAACATTATTATCACAGAGCTTCCGTACCAGGTTAACAAAGCAAACCTTATAGAAAAAATTGCTGATCTTGTAAGGACCGGCAAGATAACAGAAATTTCTAATTTACGTGATGAATCTGACCGTGACGGAATGCGCGTTGTGATTGAACTTAAACGTGATGCACAACCGGCAGTTGTATTAAATCAATTGTTCAAGCATACACAAATGCAAACAACGTTTGGTGTTAATATGCTTGCTCTTGTAAACAGCATTCCTAAAGTAATGCAGCTTAAAGAAATGATGCAGCATTTTATTGAGCACCGGATGGATGTGCTGATTAAAAGAACTCAATTTGAATTAGATGCTGCCGAAAGAAGAGCACACATACTTGAAGGTTACATTATTGCGCTTGATAATATTGATGCTGTTATCCAGACAATAAAGAAATCTAACGATGTTGAGACCGCAAAAAATAACCTGATAAAAAAATTCAAGTTGAGCGAGGTGCAGGCAAAAGCTATTCTTGAGATGCGTTTGCAACGTCTTACAGGACTTGAACGTGAGAAAATAGAAGATGAATACAAAGAGACAATAAAACTTATTGAGAAATTAAAAGGCATCCTTTCAAACGATGAGAGAAGATATTCTATCATTAAAGAAGAACTGCTTGAGATCAAAAAAAGATACGGAGACGAAAGAAGAACCGAGATTGTTTACAGCACCGAGGACTTTTCTTTAGAAGATATAATTGCGGAAGAAGATGTTGTTGTTACAATTTCACACAACGGTTTTATAAAAAGATTTCCGGTTAGCGGTTACCGCAGACAGGGCCGGGGAGGAAGAGGTGTAACCGGTGCGGGCACAAAAGATGATGACTTTATAGAACATATGTTCATTGCATCAACACATCAGTATATTCTGTTCTTTACTGATAAAGGAAAAGTTTATTGGCTTAAAGTACATGAATTACCCGAGGGAGGTAGAGCCACGCGAGGAAGGTCTGTTATTAATCTATTGAAGAAGGATAAAGATGAAAAAATAACAGCCTTTGTTACAGTTAAAGAATTCTCGGATGATAAATACCTTGTAATGGCGACTGAAAAAGGCACGGTAAAGAAAACAGTTCTCTCTGCTTACGGAAACGTAAGAAAGGGCGGAATTAATGCTATCAATCTTGCAAAGGGTGATCGGTTAATTGAAGTTATGATGACTGATGGAAATAACGACATCGTTCTCGGAACAAGAAACGGTTTTGCAATAAGATTTCACGAAAAAGATGTGCGTAATATGGGAAGAACAGCCACAGGGGTAAGAGGCGTTCGGCTCAGTAAAGACGATATTGTTGTTGGGATGCTCGTTATTAAACATCAGGGAGCAACCATACTTGTTGTTACAGAAAATGGTTACGGTAAACGTTCCGATATTAAAGATTACAGGATAACCCGACGAGGCGGAAAGGGTGTGATAACAGTTAAAACCACGCCAAAAGTTGGTAAGATGATAGCACTAATGGGTGTTGTTGATAAAGATGAACTTGTTATAATTACAACAAAGGGAATGGTAATAAGGCAGGCAATTAAAAACCTCCGTGTGATGGGCAGGAATACTCAAGGTGTGAGGGTAATCAATCTTAAAGATAAAGACTCCATTGCAGATATAGCGAAAGTTGTTACCGAAGATGAAGATATTAATGGGAAGAATGGAAAAAACAACGGTGAGTTGATTGAAGAATAAACTTTACCGTGATCCGGTAATAATCTCAATCAGTGAATATGAAGAAAAGGCGATACTTTCGGGATCGCCCTTTATGCGATTATAAGACAAAATTTCGAATAATATTAAAACAAAGCCGTTAATGATTCACGGTGTGCTTCAATTGTTTTATCAAGGTCTGCATTGTCGTGAGCGGTTGAAACAAAGAGAGCTTCAAATTGTGCCGGGGCAAGATAAATTCCTCGCTTTAACATTTCATGGAAATATCTTCCATACAACGCCATATCAGATTTTACTGCACTTTTAAAGTCGTCCACAGATTCTTCGGTGAAGAACATGCACATCATAGAACCAACCCGGTTCATTGCATATTTCTTTCCAGCCAAAATAAGATTTTCTTTAAAACCCTTTTCTAAGTACGATGATTTTTTTTCTAGTTCATTGTATACTTCCGGGTGCTCTTTAATGTGGCTTAATGCAGCAACACCGGCAGCCATTGCTAAAGGATTACCGCTTAATGTTCCTGCCTGATATACTGGGCCTGCAGGTGCAATCATATTCATTATTTCCGCCTTTCCCCCGAAGGCACCCACCGGTAAACCGCCACCAATAATTTTACCGAATGTTGAAAGGTCGGGTGTTACTCCTAATACTTCCTGCGCGCCGCCCGAAGCAACACGAAAGCCGGTCATCACTTCATCAAAAATTAAAACAATTTTTTCTTCATCACAAATAGCACGAAGCTCTCTTATAAAACCATCTTTCACCTTCACCACTCCCATGTTTCCCGCAATCGGTTCAATAATTACTGCAGCTATCTCACCTTTATTAGTTTTTAAAAGATTTTTTACTGATTCAATATTGTTGTAATCAGCGACTAAAGTATCGGCAGCATTTCCCTTTGTTACGCCAGGACTTGTAGGCACACCAAGCGTAAGCGCACCGGAACCTGCTTTTATTAAGAAGTAATCTGCATGACCGTGATAACAACCCTCAAACTTTATAAATTTTTCTTTGCCCGTAAAACCTCTTGCAGCACGGATTGCACTCATTGTTGCCTCTGTTCCGCTATTTACCATCCTTACTTTTTCAACCGAAGGAACAAGATCGACAATCAAGCTTGCCATCTTAATTTCAAGTTCAGTAGGTGCGCCGAAACTAGTGCCATTTTCTATTGATGTTAAAAGTGCATTTTTTATGAATGGTGGATTATGTCCGAAAAGATGAGGACCCCAACTTCCTATGTAATCTATATATTCATTTCCATCGGCATCATAAAATTTAGAACCTTTCCCGCTTGTTATAAATAAGGGATCTCCGCCAACGGATTTGAAGGCACGCACGGGAGAATTAACTCCCCCCGGAATATGTTTTTTTGCTTCTTCAAACAATTGTTTGCTTTTTTCAGTCTTCACTTTGTTATTCTGTTTATTGTGAAAAATTTATTAACTTAATTTAACAATACCCTTCGCGTTAAATAACCATCATAACCGATGCTAGCTAGAAATTTCCGCTTATCATGATTAGATTTAAATATTGATTCATTGAATATATATTGCATACTGTGAGTAAATGATTGGTTGATTAGGTAATCCAATTACTCAACTCTTCTCCACGAATGCGCAGATAATTCCTGCTCAGTTTTATCTGCGCACTTTTTTATTTTTTGTAAAGAATATTATAATCCCTTTCTTTAGCTGTCCTCCAAAAATATTCGGGTACCACTTTCCAATTACCAATAATTTTTGGAGTTATCTTTTTCTTCTTTTCAATCCACTTCATCAAATAAAAACGAAGATCTTTATCCGTGGAATTAATAACTCTGTTTGATAGTTCATCTTTTGAAATACCGGCACCACGTGTTAAATGCCCTCCTCCACCGTTACCACGGTAAGAGTTTATTGCCACTTTATACTTCTCAGTTAATACGAAAGGCGAATCATTGAAGAGTGAACTTATATTAACTCTTTCTCCGGCTGGTTTCGTCACATCAATTGTGTACTTTATACCCGCCGCGGAAGAAAAATTATAATATCTCTGAACCAGCATCGGTGAACGGCTTCGTTCCGAATAGACTATCGTTCCATTTTCATCCAATTGAAATTGTAGAAGGTGATCTTCAGGTGATCTCATTTGATTGAACCATCCGGCAAAAGAGTACTCTAAGTAATCTTTTATTTCCTGACCGGACAACTCCATGGTATAGAGAAAATTTTCATATCTATATAGTTTGAACATGTGTCTAACGTGAATCCACCCCTCGTCGATCTCAGAATTGAATGAAAGCGGTGAGACGAATGATACATCAGCATCTGTGGTTTCAAGCTGAAATGTATGTATGAGATCAACAAACTCCGACGGACCAAAAAGAGATTCCTTTGCTGAGACCGGAGCGGAGATCTCTCCCAGCGGTTTCGCAACATAATTTCCAACAATGCTTAGGTTCATCATAAACTTGCTCATAAAGTGATTATCAGGGCGGTACTTTTCAATTTCAACAATTTCTCCTGTAATATTTGCCTTTGTCCATTTATTCAATGTTGAATCTAAACGCATAGTTACTGTTGCTACAGCTACGGTTCTTGCGCGAGATAATGGGCCAAGGATTAAAACAGAATCGTTGTTTACATTAGCTGTTTTAAAATTCCACACGGCGTGATCGTGTCCGGCAAACACAATATCTAAACCGGGAACCTGTTCTGCAACCAGCCTGCTGGGATTTTCATTTTTATATGTTTCTTTTGTTGAGTTGTTGTAAGTATAATCTACCCCTGCATGAAAAAGCCCAATTAGCAGATCGGGACTTTCTTTTTCATTTATTATCTTAACCCAGTTGTTAGCTGTTTCAATCATATCTTCAAATTCAATTCCTTCCCACAAAGTTTTGGGAAGCCAATGAGGGATTGCCGGAGTTATTAGTCCGAGCACGGCAATTTTAACACCCTCTTTTTTGATAATCGTATATGGTTCAAAATATGGCTCTCCAGTTGTTGTATTTACAGCGTTTGCAGCCAGCCATGGAAACATTATTTTTTTTCTGAACTTATCGTAAACAATATGTCCGGTTTCGATATCATGATTCCCAATAGTTGCAGCATCGTATTTCATAAAGTTCATAGCTTGCGCATAAATGTGCGTGGTTGTGGTGTCTTCATAATTGTAATAATAAACCAGCGGATCACCTTGCAATATATCACCGTTATCCAGCAACACTACATGCTGCCCGCCTAAATTTCTTTCCATATTTACGTAAGAATGCACCTGAGCTAAAGACGAAGTTGTTGTGGTGTCGTTAACTAAATCATATGGGAGAATAGCCCCGTGAACATCGCTTGTTTCTATGATCTTTATTTTTACAGTCTGAGCACTTACTGTAAAAGTGATTAAGAGCAAATAAAACGATTTAGTATAAACGCTTTTAATAGTAGATAACATCACTTTTTGATCCTCTTATTATGATTTATGCTGGCTGCAAAAGTAACGAATAAATTAATAAGTATAAATTCAACAGTGGTACCGGATTTATATCAATCACCCGCAGGCGAAAGGATTGATTTATAGCTTTACATTATTCACATTACTATTACATTAATGA
>JBATTD010000382.1:0-1507 GCA_049670345.1 Ignavibacteriaceae bacterium | reverse complement strand
GCGATGAGTATGGTTGCCGGCACAGCAAGGAGCATGGGGCTTACGGTTGAAGATTAAAATCAGTTAATAAAAAATTAAAAACATTAAAACTACTTAATCGGTATAGAGATGAGAAAAACAAAACGTAATAAAGAACTGAGTGAAACGGTTAATATAGCAACAGAATATAAATTGGATGAAGCCATAAATACATTAAAAGGAAGCTCCAAAGTTAAATTTGTTGAGTCTTTGGATTGTGCAATAAGATTAGGCGTTGATCCGAAACATGCCGATCAGATGGTAAGAGGAACAGTATCGCTGCCTCATGGTACTGGAAAGGAAGTAAAAGTATTGGTAATTGCAAAAGATCCGTTGGCTAAAGAGGCTTTAGAAGCCGGTGCAGATCACGCAGGATTTGAAGAATATTTAGAAAAAATTAAAGGCGGTTGGGCAGATGTTGATGTGATAATTGCCACACCGGAATCTATGGCAGAATTAGGCAAACTTGGTAGAATTTTAGGTCCGAAAGGTTTAATGCCAAACCCCAAAAGTGGAACAGTTACTAAAGATGTTGCAAAAGCAGTTAATGAAGTTAAAGCAGGTAAAATTGAATTTCGGGTAGATAAAACCGGTATTGTACACACTTCATTGGGTAAACTTAGTTTTGAAACAGATAAATTAGTTGAAAATGCAAATGCATTTATAAATACAATCTTAAAACTTAAACCTGCTGCTGCCAAAGGGCAATATGTAAAGAGTTTATTTCTTTCAAGCTCCATGGGCCCCGGACTTAAGATTGTAAAAGAAGAAATTCCAACCCGATAGGGTATTATTAAATTTTACGCACTCAATAAAATGCTTCTAACCGACTCGATTCATTTAATGTCTGAAGTAGGAGAAGAATGAATAGAAACGAAAAATCAAATGTCGTTTCCGAAGTAACGGAAATGATGGAAAAGTCAACAGCTATTTTCCTTACTGATTATAACGGAATTAATGTAGAAGATATAAACGATCTTCGTAATCAATTCCGTAATGAAGGTGTTAAATATAAAGTGTTCAAAAACACTTTGTTCAAAAGAGCTCTAAAAGAATCAGGTAAGTATGAAAAATTAGCTGATCATCTTGTAGGAATGACAGCTTTCGCATTTACAGATGAAAACCCTGTTGCGCCTGCAAAAATTATCAAAAAGTATTTTGATAAAAACAATAGGCTATCACTCAAAGCTTGCTATATTGAAGGTGAGTACTACGATGGAAGCAATTTAGATACATTAGCTCTGCTGCCATCTAAAAACGATCTTGTTGCAAGCATAATTGGAAGTATTAACGCCCCGGCATCCGGAATTGTTGGTGCTATCAATGCTGTAATGAGAGACCTCGTTAGTGTTATTGATGAAGTCTCGAAAACTAAAGCAGCGTAGCTTAGATTTATAAAATTGAAATAATCAAATATTTAGGAGAATAAAATGGCTGATAAAGTAGCTGGAATAGTAGATAAAATAAAAGAGTTATCGTTACTTGAAGC
>JBATTD010000381.1:0-1633 GCA_049670345.1 Ignavibacteriaceae bacterium | reverse complement strand
ATTGCACTTACATCTATACCTTACAAAAAAAGGAAAAAACGTTTTTTATAAAAAAGGCGTATACGGAAATATAAATGAGTTTGGAAAATATTTTATAGGAGGCATCCTTAAACACGGTTCAGCTCTTGCAGCATTTACTAACCCAAGTACTAACTCTTTTAAACGATTGGTCCCCGGTTTTGAAGCTCCTGTTACTTTAACTTACGGACAAGGAAACCGCGCATCAGCTATTAGAATTCCCAAATATGTTTCCAATCCTAATGAAACAAGAATTGAATATCGCCCGCCGGATGCAACAGCCAATCCATATTTATGTTTAACCTCAATCCTGTTAGCCGGTATAGACGGAATAGTTAATAAAATTGATCCGACAAAAGAAGGATATGGACCTTACGATAAAAATTTTCTTGAAGATAAAGAAGTTGATAAAATACAGTTTTTACCTCGGAACCTTGATGATGCAATTGATGCGCTGGAGTTAGATAATGATTTTTTAAAAAGAGGCGGTTTATTTTCAGATGAATTATTGGATCAATGGATTAGATTAAAGAAAGAAGAAATTCATTCAATCGGCACAATGCCTCATCCGTTTGAGTATAAGATGTACTTTAATTTGTGAGAAGGTTGAATAAGATAATATTCAACCTTCAACTCGTTTTATATTTTTATTGTTATCTCATTAAAAATTATCCTCATTATTGCTACGAAGGAGGACCATACCCTAAGACCTAAAGCTTTTAAGTGCATCCTCAACTGATGAATAATTCTTACATACGCTCAGAAAACCAGTAATATTAGGTGTCTTCTTTACGACAGAGGAGGGTATTACTACTTTAATGTCTCCGCCAGTTTCTCTGATTCTTTTTAGAGAAACAACCAACACTCCTAAAAATATTTCGTCTATGAAATAGCAATTACTTAAATCAACAATAATCTTTTTCTTAGATAAATGAATATCTTCAAAGAGTCTTTTCTTCATAATGCTTGCTTCCACAGTAGTTGCTCTTAGAAGACTTACCCTTTCTATTAGGATATCACCAGACAATTCTTTTTCAAAGTCTAACATTTCTAAGCCCTTTTAATCAATCACAAATAATTACTTCAAACTATCTTGATACAATCTGTATGCCATTAATAGCTGTTTAAAAACAAACATTATGCTCTTTTTTGTTAAAGCATATTAATCAATATTTTGGAAGTGAGAAGATTTTAACAGCCTTTTAATCTTAAATTCCTTTGATGAAAGTTCATTTTGGTAGTAGAGCAAATAGACGAGAAGTAGGGGCCAATCAGGTTGAAAAATCTCATCAACTCTTATGTTGAATATCTTCCTTAAAACTTTTAATAGCATCTTCTCGTGTATTATATTTATCAAATAATTTATCAGTATTTGTATGAATAAATATATATTCTCCTACTATGGCTGGTTTTACAACCTTCAACTTGCAGCCGATGTCAATCATCATCCTTGATACCTTTACAATTACTCCAAAGAAAGTCGAGTCAATATAGTCACACTCGCTGAGATCAATTACTAATTTAGTGTGACCGGTATTAATCTCCTCTTCTACCAGCTTCCTAAAAGGAATAGCTTCATTTAGAATTGCACGTGTTAGATTAACAGCTAAAACTA
>JBATTD010000380.1:0-9182 GCA_049670345.1 Ignavibacteriaceae bacterium | reverse complement strand
ATAGTATCCTGAGCCACGCTTTTATAAACAAAACAAGATTAATATTTTTCAGCCGCGTTTTGAATATGAGGTGCAGCTTAATCCAGATCTTCCGGACGCATAACCGGATGAATTTCAATTTCTGCATTGAAAGCAAGGAACCATGGTTCTGCAATTTTTGGAATCTCAGAGCTATCATTCATTTCTAAAAAAATAAATCCGGTTCTCATTCCGTTCTCATCACCAAAATAAACTGCTTCAGGTTTAATATCTGATAGTATATCAGAAATTGTTTTACCCAGTGTACCTTTTCTTACAGCTTCGTTCCCATCTTCAACGGGAATATTTACTTTTAACATAAATCTCATTTTAATTCTCCTTTTTTTACTTAATTAATAACTCAGGCTAGAAGCTAAAATTTACAAACTGTTGAAACAGTTAAGAATTAGAACTTTTATTCCATTAACACCGGGATTAATCCCGGTGTTAACAAAAGAATTATAATCAGTTTCAACCTTTTTTCCCGAAGAGATACCTTCGGCAAACGGTTTGCCAGAATACGCGGTCAACTTAAGTTAATAAAATATTATTATGAAGTTGGTTTAATATTCTGGTTAACCCTGAAAAAATTATTTGGATCGTATTTACTTTTAATTTTTACAAGCCGATCATAATTATCTTTATATGATGCTTTAATGCGATCCTGTCCTTCATCCATCAGAAAGTTAATGTATGCACCGCCGGCGGCATAGGGATGAATTGCATCGTAGTAGTCCTTTGTCCACTTAGTAATCTTATCGTTGTTTGCAGGATCAGGATCAACACCCACCATTACCTGAGCCCAATTAGCATCACGGTAAGCCCATGGTGTATCATTTTTCCCAACTTTATGTGCATTTCCATTAATAGGATAAAGATGCATTGTAGAATGAGGAGTTGGTAAATCTTTACCAAACTTTACGTGTTGTGCAACTGCTTCATCCGGAATATCTTTTATAAAATCTGCTCTCCAGTACCATTGCAATCCTGTAGGATAAAATACATCAAACATACTATTTAGTGTTGGATGTGGTATTGGTCCCACATGATCAAAATCAGGTTTTAGATCACGAGCTGATTTCAATACTTCATCTGCTTTTTCATGTGGCCCTAAATAGTTCCAGATAATTCCACACATTTTTTTACCGTGTAATGCTTCAGGAAATGGTGGTCCGGGAACAGTTAATGTTGCAAAAAAGCCATATAGATCTTCATGTGCATTTACCATAAAATCTCTGTACCATTTTAAAATCTGTTCTGTTTTATCGATATGCCAAAGTGTGGGTCCGCCAAAACTTGTATGTACGGGATGTCCCTGGAATAAAAAGGATGTGACTATTCCAAAATTTCCACCCCCACCGCGTATCGCCCAAAAAAGATCTTCATTTTCTTTAGCACTTGCTCTAACAACCGAACCATCAGCCAGAACCATTTCAACTTCAAGAATACTATCGATAGTTAATCCATACTTACGACTTAAATAGCCAACACCACCGCCAAGGGCAAGTCCTCCAACACCGGTTGTTGATATAATTCCTGCAGGTACTGCCAATCCAAATGCATGACCCGCGTGGTCAACATCTCCCCATTGGCATCCACCGCCAACCCGAATAGTTTTTGATATAGGATCGACGTGTGTGTATCTTATTTGTGAAAGATCAATTACCAATCCATCATCGCAGATACCTAAACCGCCCGCATTGTGTCCGCCGCCGCGCACCGAGACAAGCATATTATTTTCGCGCCCAAAATTTACAGAAGTTATAACATCTGCAACATCAAAACACTTTGCAATCAATGCCGGACTTTTATCGACCATTCCATTGTATACCTTTCGTGCTTCATCATAGCCCGCATCTCCTGCTGCTATTAATTCCCCCCGTAAGCTTTCACCAAATTGCTGAATAGCTTCTTTTTTAACCATAGAAAACTCCTTTATATTAAATAATTATATATTAAATAGATTATAAGAAATAATTGCTAATTATACAATAATGTTTGCCCACATAAAATGTTAACACAGAGAATATTATCAATACCCCCCCACCTAATTATTAAGCAGAGGATGCGAAATTGAATTTAGTTATAGGATTTATTTTGAGTGAATCATTTTTTTCTTTTCAGTTAAAGTTGGGGGTTTGTAGTAAGTAAAATAGGAAATGCTTTGTATTCGCGACTCATTCATATGAAAATCATTTCTAGAAATATGGATTATTCTCCAGGAATTAATTCCTTACCTGAAATTGCTTTAAAAATGATTATATTGAACTTGCAATTAAGTTTGCTTTTGATGGTGGTTGGTTGAGTCGTAAAGCACTCTCCACCGAATATTAATTTTCCAATATATGGTGGTTGAAATGAAAAATTCATTTACTAGATTAATTTTATTAATCATTTTTTTATTTGTTATAACATCTGTAAACAGCTATTCCCAGTTTAATGATTACACGATTAAGCTTGGCGTTCAAGCGAATGGGCTGCTTACTGATACTGAGTTTGATAAAGAGCAAAGACCCTCTAACGCTGAATTTAAATTTTCAGGTCTTGGCAGATTATTTTTAAGATTTGAATTCTTTACTGAAGCTTTGGAAGCAGAGGTTGGTGGAGGATTTGGAAGACTTGCTGGTGTAGATACCCAAAATAAAAACTGGTGGACGTACATCATTCCATTTGATTTTAGATTTATTCTCAGTCCCTTCGAAATGGATGTTTGGAATCCTTACCTTTATGGCGGTGCCGGCGGTATGTATTTTAGTGTAGATAAGATGCCCTCAGTTCCATCTCCACAGGAAACAAAGGAGAATGGTTGGGCAGGCATTTTTCCCGTTGGTGGAGGATTTGAAATTGGAATATCTGATGCATTTATAATTGATCTATCAGGTGGTTATACTTTTACACTATCTGATGATTTAAATGGTTATAATAATAAAGCTGGAGGAACTGATCGGGCAAATGACGGATATTTTAATGTGGGTATTGGATTTACTTTTGTAAATGGATATGGCGCTTCTGATAAAGACGGTGATGGTTTAACTAAACGTGAAGAACTGGAAATAGGTACTGATCCGAATAATCCTGATTCTGATGGAGATGGCTTGCAGGATGGAGAAGAAGTTAGAGTTTACATAACAGATGCATTAAATCCTGATTCGGATACGGATGCTCTTAAAGACGGTGCAGAAGTTAATACTCATGCAACCGATCCTTTAAATGCAGATACCGATGCTGATATGTTAAGGGATGGGGATGAAGTAAATTCATTTAAAACCGATCCTCTCGATAATGATACAGATGATGATTTATTAGATGATGGCAAAGAAGTGAATAAGTATAAAACTGATCCGTTAAATGCAGATACGGATGGTGAAGGATTAAATGATGGTGAAGAGATTAACAAGTACAGAACTGATCCGTTGAATGTGGATACCGATGGCGGAACCGTTAATGACTCTACTGAAGTTGGAAGAGGAACAGATCCGTTAGATCCTGCTGATGATGTTGTTAAGATTGATGTACCAATAGTCCTTGAAGGAATAACTTTTGCAACAGGTAAATCTGCTATAACACCTGAATCAGCAGTGGTACTTCGGGGTGCTCTTAAAACGCTAACAACTTATCCTGATATAATTGTAGAGATAAGCGGGCACACTGATAATGTTGGAAGCAACTCATCTAACCTGGTGCTTTCACAGAAGCGTGCAGATTCAGCGAGGTTCTGGTTAATAAGCAATGGTGTTGATCCTGATAGAATTATTGCAAAAGGTTATGGTGAAGATTATCCAAGAGTTCCCAATGATTCACGAGATCATAAACGAATGAATAGAAGAATAGAATTTAAGAGAATAAGATAAGGGGGGATAACAACCAGTTCAACAAAGCCCCTCTCCCGATAAGTCGGGAGAGGGGCTTTTTTACTTAAAACCCAAAAGCGTTAAAAACAAACGCTGTCACAACAGAGCGTTATAATTAAAACAAATAAGATTGTTAATTAATCAAGTTATAAACTAAGTAAACTGAAAAGGATATATTTTATTTGGGTACACCGGGACATGCCGTTAACAGCATCAGGAACGGCAGTACCATTAAAGATTTATACTTCATCTAAAACCTCATTAAATAATTAAAACTTCAATTGCGAACTTTAAGCTCCATTAATTATTAAACAATCGAGTGACAAAAATATTTGGAAAGAAAAATAAGGAATTAACAATTATTCACTCTATTTTCCTCCAGGTAAAAAGAAAACAATTCTTTCTTAACTTCTAACAATATTTATTTAAAGTCAAGAATAATAAAGTTTTAGAATCGCAAGTAATAAAAACCCTCCTCCGTTTATTAAGGAGGAGGTTAAAGGGAAAGGTGTTTTTATATTTTATCACACCGAGCTTGTAATATTAAATAATAAGTTTTAATCTGCCCTTAGCTCGTTCTCTAACAAAATGAGATTCTGTCTCACTTTAAATCATAAAATAAATAATCTATAGTTCAACATTATTTGAAAATAGTTGTTTTTGTTCCAATAATTAACCTTTGTAAATTTCTTACCCATTGGCATCTCAATTGGATATCAATATATCCAAATAGGCAAAAAACACAGATATTTCCTATTTTGGCTCTTTGATAAGGTGGATACTGACTTAAACTATTTCATTTAAGTAAATATCGTATTCATAGCATCACGGAACTAAAATGAAAAACTCACTATTTTCCTTCTTGCTTTCAGCATTATTATTACTTGGTTGTAATGAAACACCAATCCAGCCGGAAGAACCGGTAGTTCAATCAGCTGAATCAGGTGAATCATATGAATTAATCCAAATGCCTACAAAACCAGCTGGTACACCAACTTTCTCTGCAACCGAAACAATAGACGGAAGTAAAGGTGGACAAATAAATATAAATGAACATTTTGTTACGGAAGATGGGGACACTGTTACAATAATTGTGAAACTAAAAGTAGAAAAGGAGTGCTTTTCCGGTAATGTTGATATTACAATGACGGTAGACGATGTTTACACCGCCGTAATGTTCACGCCGGAAATGGTATTTAATAAACCAGTAGAACTCGATGTAAAATATAAGGGACTAAACCCTGATCAACTGATTCTTACATCCGGCAATTATGAATTTTTATATATTGATAATAACGGAAATACTGAGACAGTTCCATCTAATGGCATTGTTGTGAAGCAAGAAATTGGGCAAATTAGTGTCAAAAAAGCAAAGTTAAGCCACTTTTCAAGATATGCTTTTATAAGATAAGGGCAAGAGAATGTTTTTAGAGTTCACAAATTATTTGCATAATAGAAAGAAAAATAAACTTAACGATTAACAAGTAAAAAAGTATATTCGAAATGTGAAAACTACTAAGCCGGCTGATTTGAAAGCAACGACTTCATTGATATCAAACCAGCAATTGGTCCCAATGCAAGAATTATTAATACAAATGATATTTCTATTATTCCAGCAATTTGACTAACAACCCAAAGACTAACTATTGTTATAGCAAAACCAATACTATTTACTAAAGTTAATCCTGAACCGACTAATTCTTTAGGGGCTGAAAGAGCAATTATAGCAGAATACTGTGGAGAGTCACCTACGACTACGATACCCCAGAAAATCAGAAAGGTTAGAAATATTGGCGCAGATGTGTAAAACATTAGAGGAGAAATTAAACAACAAATACCGGATATGCCAAGCTGAATAAATGCTACTTTGGCACTTCCTACTTTTTTTGAAATCACTCCTCCAACAATACAGCCAACACTTCCTGAAGCTATTATTAAGAATGCCCACATGGAAATATTCAGTTCCACCGGATTAAGTTTTATGTAATAAAGAAGAATTAGTGGTATGAATGCCCAGAATGTGTATAGTTCCCACATATGACCGAAGTATCCCAGGGCAGATGATCTTAGTTCCTTGTATTTGAATATTGTTAAGATTGCCTTTGGATTAAACTTAGTTCCTGAGGAAATATATGGACCATCAGGAACGAACAAATACATTAACATTCCTCCAGCCAATGAAAAAACAGAAATAATAAAGACGACCTGTTCCCAGGGTAAAGAACCACCAAAACTTTTTATTAAATGCGGGAAAGCAGTTCCCAGAACCAAAGACCCAACAAGTAAACCAATTGCATTTCCTAATTTTTCTTTGTACCAGCCTGCAGCTATCTTCATACCAACAGGATAAATGCCCGTTAGAAAGAACCCGGTAATAAATCTTAAAACTAATAATGAAAACAGATCATAAGCAATAAAGTAAATCAGCAAATTTGAAACAGACCCAAGTATAGAACAGATAAAAAATAATTTTCTGGCAGAGTATCGGTCAGAAATAGAAAGTAATGCAAATATTAAAGTGCCTGAAATAAAACCAAGCTGGATTGCTGAAGTAACAATTCCTGTATCCTCAATACCAACATTCATTGCCGATTGTAAATCCCCAATTATCGCATTTCCAGCGAACCAAATTGAGGTTACAGCAAACTGAGAGAATACAATTACAGGTAGTATTCGTTTGGGTATTTGCATTACTTTATATTAAACCTCCCTGGAATTGGCAGAATTTAAATTATTACTGATGAAGTAATTAAAATTAAATAAAAATATTTTACTTCATTATTTAACTGCTAATAGCGAAATACTTTTTACTCCATATTCTTTACTAGCACCTTGTGCACTTTTAGAGATAAATTGATATTGTGGATTGTCCTGTATTTTCTCAACTCGCAAACCCGCTTCTTCAATAGCACTTTTATATTTATCCTGCTGCATAGCTCCACCAATGCAAGCTGCCCACAAATTTGTATTACAAGTAATACCTTCTGAAAGTTGAATTTCTGTTACTATATCGGAGATAGCGATTCGACCACCAGGTCTCAATACTCTTGCCATCTCTTTAAATACCTTCACTTTATCAGGTGCAAGATTTATGACTCCATTACTTATAACTACATCAAATTTTTCGTCTTCGGATGGAACTCTTTCAAGATATCCTTCAAGGTAAGTTACTTGTGAAAATCCTGCCTGATCTCGCAATCGTTTTGCCTTAGCACGTTGTTCATCAGTCATATCAATTCCTACAACACATCCATTATCCCCTACCTTCAATGCAGCTATAAATGTATCCATACCAGCACCACTACCAAAATCAATAACGCTTTCTCCTTGTGCTATATTCGCCAAATGAAAATAGTATCCTACACCTGCAAATGATTCAATTGATTCAGCAGGTATTTTATCTAAATCTTCGGGTGAGTACCCCAATCTTTCAGCAAGAACACGACCCATTTCAAAATGAAACTCACCCTTAGGATTAAGAGCAACTTCCCGGTACATATCCTTCACTTTTTTTTCAAGTTCATCTTTATCAATTGCGGCTGAAGTTTTATTTAAAGTGTTATTCATTTTAACTCCTTAATATTAATTAATCAGATATTAAATGGATAATAAGTAATTATTGCTAATTGTACAATAATGTTTGCTCACATAAAATGCTAACACAACAGATGTTATCAAAAATTAAAGGAATCATCTCTTTCCAGCGGTTGTCGGACGGTAGATATTCCGATGTTTCCCAATGGGATTATTTCGTAATAACTATAATGGAGGGTGGTACGCAGTTAACTGATTTAGCCTGCAATATTTACTTTAATCTTTTTTCCAATTCAGATTCAATCATACTGCAAGGAAGCATCATAGGTTTTTTTGTGATATCAATTTTCAGTTCATTATCACTAACCGAGTAATTTCCCTCAATTGTACCGACCGGTGTAGGTAAGTTAAAATTTCCATCTTTCTCATTACCTGTAAAACTTCCGCCCTCTTTTTCAATTTTTAATTTAACTTTATTTATTATCTCAGCAGGATTCGATTCAATATTAAATTTGAAAGAACATTCAGCCATAATTATATCCTTTATATTTATTATTCTATTTTCAAATTAATAAATCAATTTAACAAATGCATTTTAACTGTAAGTAAAATCACTCCCAACATGCGCAATGCATGAATGACTGATATGAAATAAAACGATTATTGTGATGATATATTAGAAAAGAAAAAATAATGTCGAAGGGAGTGGCAATACCGAATTACCCGTATAATGGGGGGGTACACAGGTTAAGAGGAAACTGCATTTTATAGGAGGCTAACATTTTCCAAATCCTCAGCATACCTTCCCTTCGATCATTCAATATTAATCTATCAATACATTATGATAAATTATCAACTATGTGAATGTAAATTAATTACTAACAATAATTTGTAGTAGACATTCTGATTTTTTTGTAGTCCTATGTCCTACAATCTATGGTTACGCTAAAATCTGGAATATTAGGAGTTGCCTACGCACCTTTTTTATTCGTAACGTAAAGCTTCAATGGGATCAAGATTGGCTGCTTTGTACGCCGGGTAAGTGCCGAAAATAATACCCACCATAAAACAAAGTGTTATACCAATTAGTACCCAATCAATCGGAATGGCGGAAGGAGCATTAAGAAAACTGCCGGCAAAATTGCCAATTCCTACCCCTACAATTATTCCAACCAAACCACCAACCAGGCATAATATAATTGCCTCGAAAAGGAATTGCATCAAGATGCTTGATTTTTTTGCTCCAATTGCTTTCCTGATCCCTATCTCACGGGTTCTCTCCGTTACAGAAACCAGCATAATATTCATTATTCCAACACCCGCAGCAAGAAGTGCAATTACAGAAACAACCAGTGCACCAAGTTTGATAGGCTCGGTAATTCCGTCTACCATTGTAATTAAAGAAGCATTACTGAAAATCGAAAAATCATTATCTTCGCCCGGTTTTACTTTCCTTATTTTTCTAAAATGACCTATAGCGGCCTCAATTACATCTTCATAATCTTCAGCAGTATGAGCAGTAATCATTATGTTTACGCTTTCACTGTATTTACCATAAAAAGACTGCCACGTTGTAATTGGAATGACTACAAAATTATCGTTGCTCTGCCCGAACATGGTTGGCTGTGGTTCAAATACCCCTATTACCTTTAATGGTTTTCCATCAACTCTAACGGTTTTACCAACAGGTTCCACATTCTCAAATATTTTATCAACAACATCCTTTCCGAGTATGCATACATAGGTTGAATTGTCTATATCACTTTGTCTCAGGTCTCT
>JBATTD010000379.1:0-2249 GCA_049670345.1 Ignavibacteriaceae bacterium | reverse complement strand
ATTCCACACCTTTCTTTTTTAGGTACACCACAACATAGGGGTTTTAAGATCAAGCTACAAATCGGAGATGCCGTCTTTGCGCTTCACAGTGATTTTTTCGTTTCCCGGCTAACCGGCATGCATCGCTGCAGTAAGCTTGTACCCTGAAGCAACACCTGCATATGCAGAAAAGCAAATCACACCATCGGCAGCGAATTTGGATCAATAGCGGAATAGACATGCCTCCGTTCTTGCAAACAGCCGGAGGATGCAGTAGAAAGAAAGTATGTGGGAGGAGCTTCCGGTTGTTCGCAGTAGCTCTTCTTTAAAGCCCGAAGGTGCCACTTCGGGCTTTTCCTTTTACGGCCTTTAATTGAGGGGCGGGGTTTTTTCAACCCTTCTCGAATCAGATGTTTGAAGGGATGAATAAAAAGCAGCTTTCCGGCAAAATTACCGGAACGAAAAAGGTAAGGTACAGTGAAGGGGATTAAAGGGAATTAAAAGGATTTTTTTAATCCTTTAAGAAGAAAATGAAATTAAATGGGAATTAAATCACAAAACATAATTAAATTGGCAACATAAGTCTGACTGACCGAGCTTGGGGATGTGCGCTGTTGACGAACGTAAAAGAGCTGGTTGAGCCATATTTTGAAAAGATCAGAAAAACCAAACTGGATGATCAACAGGAAACTTTTTTGAGTATTATAGAATCAAATCTGAAGGAAATCATATCTCCATTTACTCGAAAAATGTCTTTGAAATATTTAAACCTAACACCCACAGAAATCCGAATTGCAAATCTAATAAGGCATGGCAGCCCCAGCAAAAAGATAGCAGAACTTCTGAACGTATCTCCGAGAACAATTGACACTCACAGAAAAAATATACGAAGAAAGATTGGCTTGCAGGGTCAGCGAGGAAATCTCAGGTCTCACCTTTTATCCCTCCATTAAATGGGTATTTTATATCCGCATTCTAATCCACATTATTCAGCATTGCTTTTTTGTTTAAAATCGGCTAATTCTTATTTTTACAGGAAAGCCAGTTCCCTCAATTGGCTCCTTAATTTCCTGATTTTCTAATTGCAGGGGGGTGGCTGTAATCATCAGCCACCCTTCTCTTAAATTGCTACAAAGCTATATTTCCCATTTACTATTAGAACTATCTTTTTATAACCAATAAGATAGCAGGCAAATGAATTATGGAAAGTAAAGTATGTTATAATTGTTGGAATTACGTGCCTGATCCCACCACCAACAAAATTCTTGATGATCCTGAATCTGTAAAAAAAATTCCTCATTGCGAGTTTTATAACGATTTCCCCTCTGTAAAGTCAGATGATACGTGTAAAAATTGGGAAAGTAAGAAATTGAAATTGATAAGCGTTATTAAAACCTTATACAGCGTATAATTCTTGCTTCATAAAATTGAATGGAATTTCATTTATTGAAATTAACTCAATACATTAGGGGTTGATTATGAAAATCTGTGAGGCATGCGAGCAATTTGAAAGGCGTGTAAAGGAATGGAACTACACACATGGTGTTTCTGATCCCCTGCCATACATAGATGAAATTATTAAACCTCACAAGCACCTAATTTTTGAAGGGCGAAGAATAGATGGTGCAGGAGCGTTTTTTCTATCATTCCATTGTCTTAAATGTGATCGGTGCTGGGAAGTCTCCGCTTGGGCGGCGGTCGGGCAACTTAATGTTTGCCCTCACTTACCGAAACATCATTCATCACCTTAAAAGAGACTTCTTTAGCAAAAAACGGGGTTTCCAATGAAAGAACGACGTCAATATGAAAGGGTTACGTTTCCACTCCCCGTAAGAATTGAAGCCATAACGTCAGGCAGAAAAAAAGTTTTAGATCTTGTAACCAGAGACATATCTGCTTCGGGAACATGCATAACTACACTAACGTCTTTTCCGGAAGGAACACGATTTATTCTGGATTTCACCATCCCGAGTGACAGCATTAAAGGACTTAAAGATGTGAAGAGCTTGAGGGGCTACACAGGAGGCATGGCGCGTTCCACCCCTTACGGCTTGGCGATTCAATTTGACAGAGAATGCCAGATTGAGAGTTTAAAAGCCTTGTAAAATGCAGCAGCGGAGATCAAATTCATCTGTATGTTAATTATGGTTTGGGGCAGGGTCAGCAATAGTCCAGCTTTTTCTAATGATAGTGTGAGCACCTGCTATGTATGGCAGATTTTTGAAATCTTAAAATTTATGATATCATATTTCAATAATTTCTAAAATCAA
>JBATTD010000378.1:0-1833 GCA_049670345.1 Ignavibacteriaceae bacterium | reverse complement strand
GATAGAAAGGAAATGAATCTTGCAGTCGGCAACGGACCTGATTCTTTTCAAAGACTCAAAGTCGGAGCAAAGAACGACGGTACTCTTGTTGCAATGAATCATTATGCGTATGGAACTGTCGGGGCATATCCATATGGTGCCGGTTGCAGCTGGCCGTTCCGTACACTTTATAAATGTGAAAACATAAATGTTGAAGAATATAGTGTTGTTACAAATGCCGGAAAAGCTTGCGCAATGAGAGCTCCGGGACATGTGAAGGGAATATTTGGTTTTGAGCAGATTATTGATGAAGCGGCTGAGAAGATAGGCATGGATCCGCTGGAGTTCCGGCTGAAAAATTATACTGAGGTTGATCCTGTTTCTAATCTACCATACACAAGCAAAAAGTTGAGAGAGGCATACGAAAAAGGTGCTGAAGCAATCGGTTGGAGTAAAAGGAAAAACCCGGTGAATAATGATAAAGGAAACCTCAAACGAGGAATAGGGATGGCTTCACAAATTTGGTGGGGCGGTGGCGGCCCTCCTTCTTATGCAACCCTAAAACTGAATGCAGACGGAAGTTTACAAATACTTTCCGGCACGCAGGATATTGGTACAGGTACATATACGGCACTTGCAATTATTGCTGCGGAGGTTCTTGAAATTCCTGTTGAAAAGATCCAGGTTACTTTAGGTGATACGGAAGCATGCCCTGCAGCGATAGTGAGCGGTGGAAGCTTAACAATACCTTCCGTAACGCCTGCTGTGCGTGATGCCGCAGAGAAAATAAAAGATAAGCTAATCTCAGGAGCTGCTGCGGTTTTAGAGGTTCCTGAAGAAAATATAATATATGCCGAAGGTGTAATGAAAGTAAAAGATGATGAATCAAAAAAATTATCTATTACAGAATTATTACAGAAAATGGATGAGCAGCAGTTAGTGGCAACGGGTGCGCGTAACGCTAACCCGGAAGGTTATGAGATTAAAACATTCGGTGCACAGTTTGCTGAAGTTGAAGTTGATACGGAAACCGGTAAAGTCAGGGTGATCAAAGTTGTTGCGGCGCATGATGTAGGCAGGGTCATCAACTGGAAAACACTTGAAAATCAATTTCACGGTGGAGTTATCCAGGGAATAGGTTTTGCTTTGCTGGAAGAGAGAGTAATGGATGAATATACCGGGAAGTTATTAACTTCCAATATTCATGATTATAAACTTCCGACAATAAAAGACATCCCGGAAATAGAAGTTATAAGTGTAAATGAGGGAGACCCGTTGATCAGCAGTACCGGCGCCAAAGGATGCGGAGAACCTGCACACATTCCGACTGCCGGTGCCATAGCAAATGCAATATATAATGCAATTGGAGTTAGAATAAAAAGTGCTCCTATGACACCGGATAAAGTTTTAATGGCCTTGCAAAATAAAAATTAATAGAACGGAGAGATTGAGATGCAGACATTTAAATATGTTCAACCAAAAAACTTGAGCGATGCAGCAGGCATTTCAGAAAAGGAAGGAGATGCTGCGGTTTTATTTGCAGGTGGGACAGATGTACTCGGATTAATAAAAAACGATATCGTCTCTCCGTCAAAAGTTATTAATTTAAAATCGATTCACGGATTAGATAAAATAGAGTATACAGCTGGAGCAGGATTAAAAATCGGTGCGTTAACTATAGTAAATGAAATTACTGAGCATCCGGTTATAATGCAAAAATTTACAATGCTTTCTGAAGCCGCAAAAGAAGTTGGTTCACCTCAGCTAAGGAATATTGGGACAGTTGGCGGAAATATTTGTCAGCGTCCACGCTGCTGGTATTTTAGAGAAGATTTTGATTGCGTTAGAAAGGGT
>JBATTD010000377.1:0-4370 GCA_049670345.1 Ignavibacteriaceae bacterium | reverse complement strand
ATTTTAAAGAAGATATAACAAAATTTGGTGCTACAGGCGGAGTGGGTATATCAATGTTCATGATGGAGATAATGGCTGCTTATCATTATATGGAAAGCAATCAGTTTATCTCTGTCGATCTTAGAGTACGCATTCCTTTATTTATTAATTTTTAAGAGATATTAAATGAGTTATCAAACCTTATTGTTAGATGTAAAAGACAACATAGCAGTTGTTACATTAAATCGTCCCGATAAATTAAATGCATTGAATGCACAAACCGTTAACGATTTAAATTCAGTTTTTGATGAATTTAAAGAGAATGAAGAAGTTTATGTTGTTGTTTTAACAGGAAGCGGCGAAAAGGCATTTGTTGCAGGTGCTGATATTAAAGAGTTGAACAAACTTGATATGATAAGAGCAAAAGAATTTGCTGAAAAAGGGCAAGCGGTTTTAAATAAGATTGAAAAATTTGATAAACCTGTTATTGCGGCAATTAACGGGTTTGCTCTTGGCGGAGGTTGCGAACTTGCTTTGGCTTGCCATATACGGCTTGCAAGCGATAATGCAAAATTCGGTCAGCCCGAAGTTAATTTAGGCATTATTCCAGGTTACGGCGGAACTCAAAGGTTAGCTCGTTTAATCAATACGGGAAGAGCGATGGAATACATTTTAACTGCTGATATGATTAGTGCCGATGAAGCTTTCAGGATTGGGCTTGTTAACAAGGTTTATCCTCAAAACGAGCTACTGGATAAAGCAATTGAAATGGCTAAGAAAATTACCGGGAAAGGACAACAGGCAATAAGGTTGGCAATGAAGGCAGTCAAAGCTGTAGATGAAATGTCTTTAAAAGAGGGACAAAATTTAGAAGCAAGTCTTTTTGCACTTTGCTGCGGAACGGAAGATTTTAAAGAAGGTACTTCTGCTTTCCTCGAAAAAAGAAAACCTGAGTTTAAGAATAAATAACTATTCAAAAAAAATGACAAGATTCTTACCTACCTTAACTACCTTCCCTGCCTACCGGCAGGCAGGTCGGGACAAGTTCCATATCCACTTAATTTATAATTAATATCTTATGAAATTTAATTTCAACAAAAAATCCGTATTACAAATTCTGTTTGGTGCGGCTTTAATTTTGTTGATTCCGAATCTTGTTTTAAACATTATTGATAATGAGGATAAATTAATATCTAAAAAATCAAAGTTGAGCAATGCAGAGATCGATAGTTTGTTTCGTTTTTCACTAAAAAGCTTTGGTTTGCTTGATGATTGGATAAAAGAAAGTAAAAGTTCGAAGGCAGATTATTCATACAAGGTTAAAATTCCCAAAGACCTTTCAATTCCTGTAATATTAGCCGAGATTAATTCAAATTTTTGGGAATCGGGCGTTACAATTAATTCAGTGGAGAAAATATTTTCCGGAAGAACGATTATAGAAATAAAACTGGAAGATGAAATTAAACTGAGAGCAGATTTTGATTATGATCAAAATATTTTCCGCTCTGCTGGTACAGCAGCATTTATACTTGAAAATTTTGAACTATCAAGTTTTGAAGATTCATTATTGTTGATAATTCCGGAACCTTTTTCACCATTATTAACTCCTTCTATGGAAAATTTAATACTCAGCAAATTTATTATAGATAAACAAAAAACCTATTCACTATTGCTTAATGATGATATTCCTGAACTAAAGTATAAACTGAAAGATAGTTATTCCCAAAATCGTTTGAAGGGTTCGCTTCTTTCAATAATAAATGATTTCTCTTCTGCAACATATTTCTTTATTGATGATCAATCTGATCTGTTTAATTCATCAGCATTTTCTTATCTGAAGGATGAATTGGTTAAAAGAAAAATTAAAATTGTTAAGTTAAGCTACTTGCAGAAGTTGAACTTTAGTGAAATGAATGTATTGATAAGTTCATTCGATACTTTTATGAAAAATACGGAAGAAGGGGAGAGTATAACTTTTTTGATAAGCGCAGACAACTTTAGAAATTTATTGCCCGAAATAAAAAGTTATAGAAAAGTAGGATATAAATTTGTTCATCCTTCCGAAACAAAACCGGATAAAAATAATAATTAATACAGTTCGTAATCCTGCTTTGCTCATTAGGATATGCTGGAACACCCATTATGTTGCACAACATGTTTTTGTTACTCTGAATGTAGTGAAGAGTCTCAATTTTGTAAGGTGGAGATTCTTCACTTCGCTGCGCTTCGTTCAGAATGACAGTTATTGTTCTTTTCCTTCAGCGTGACAATTGCTTTTTGCGCTCATTAGAAAGACATTTCAAACTCAAGCTAGACGCACTAATTAAATTTAACTGTTCAACTTGATCAAGCTAATCAACAACTTTTATCTCACCAAAATTCTCATCTTTTAACTGCCCTAATAATTTATCCTTATCACCAACAAGAACAGTCATTGCAGAATCAGCGATAATGTTTTCCTTTGCAGCTTTGTTTACTTCATCAATTGTAACTGCATTAATATTTTCAATATACTTTTCAAAATAATCATCAGGTAAATCATAAATAACTCTTCCAATAATATGAGAAGCAACCTGACTGTAAGTCTCAAAATTTAACGGGAATTTGCGAATGATTGAAGACTTAGCAAAAGATAATTCTTCTTTGGTAACACCGTTGCGGATATTATTTAGTTCATAATAAATTTCATTTAATACCTTGGCTGTATTTTCAATTCCGACTGATGTTGATACACCAAAGTAAGCATCATCTTTATAATAATTAAAGCTTGAACCCGCACCGTAAGTGTAACCGTGTTTTTCACGGAGATTGAGATTTATCCTGCTTGTAAACTGCCCGCCTAAAATAGTATTAAGTAAGTGTTTGCTAAAATAGTCTTTTGATTTTTTTCCTGTGCAATGATGCCCGACTCTAATTTCAGTTTGAACTGAATCTTTTTTATTAACAATATAAACAGTTTTTTTATCCGGGCTGCTTGCTGTGCCAATTTGAAAATCCGTATTACCTTTTTCCCAAACGGAAATTTTCCCATTTAAATTTTTCTTTAATTCTTTTTCTGTAATATCACCGACAGCAATAATGAAGGAATTGTTTGGGAGAATAAATTTACTGTAGTAAGATTTTATTTCATCATTGTTGATATTTGTAATATTATCATCGAGTCCTAAGACAGGGAAGGAGTAAGGGTGGCTTTCACCAAAGAGTAAAGATTCAAATGCGGTGTTGGCTAAATAATCCGGATCATCGCTAAGTTGTTTTAACTGTGTTTGAATTTTACTTTTTTCCCGTTCAAAATCTTTTTCTGCTAGATGAGGTTTTGTTAAAATCTTTCCTAAAAGATCCAATGCTGCTCTAAAATTTTCTTTTAACGTTTGAAGTGTTATTTGAATCGTATCGTTGTTGCAGTTTAGTGAGAAATGTGCACCGAGCAAATCAAACTGTTCACTTAATTTTAATGCATTGTACTTACCGGCACCTTCATCAATACACATTGTAAGTAAGTTGGAAGTACCTTTCTTATCACTTGGGTCGAATTTGCTCCCTGCGTTAATGATAACATTTAATCGTACAATCGGCAGATCGTTCTTTTTTACGAAATATATATCCAGCTCGTTATTTAATGTGAATTTACTTTGCGATGGCATCCTGAAAGATATTTCAGAGGAAGGTGAAGGTTTTATACTACGGTCATATTTCATGTTTTGCTGCTCTTCGGTATTATTCTTAATTCAACAAACGGTTGTGAGAGATAGTTTCCACTGACATTAATTATTTCTTCGGTTGTTACTTTGTCATATCGGTTCAAATCATAGCTGAATGAATTAGGTTCATTCAAATAAAAGTTGTAAGAGTTTAAATGATCTGCGATTGAATCTATATTTTGAAGAGAAAAAACAAAACTCGATTTTATACCAATCTTTGATCTAAGTAATTCTTTTGAGGAAATCCCATTCGCTTTAATATTCTTTATCTCTTTAAATATTTCCGACTTTATTTCATCCATTGTATGACCGGGTTTTGCGGTTGCAACTATTGTAAAATGACCTGCATATTTACCGGAAAACTGAAAAGCAGAAATATCCTGTGCTATCTCTTTTTCAAAAACAAGAGTTTTATACAAACGAGAATTTTTTGAGCCTGTAAGCAAATCTGATAAAATATCTAATGCTGCATCATCTTCACCGTACGCTATTCCCGTTGACCAGGATAGATATAGCCGCTCTAATTGAACGTTGTCTTCATGAGTGATGACTTTCTTCCCATCTAACTTTTTGCTAACTACCTTTAGGTGATTTAACTCTTCTCCGTTTTTAATATTTGCAAAGTATGTTTCTATTAACGATCTGGTTGGCTCAACTTCAAAATTACCGGCTACAACTAAAGAAGCATTG
>JBATTD010000376.1:0-2019 GCA_049670345.1 Ignavibacteriaceae bacterium | reverse complement strand
CCCCATATACCTTGCAATGTTGGTGGTAATTCCCCGGTACTGCTGATTAAAGTATATCTTGCTGCTTCCATGATCTGTACTAAAAGATCATTATTCAATTTTCCAAAAGAAGAAGAATTTAAAAGATCTTCTGAAGTGACATGCTTCTCTTCGTTACTTCCAAGCTTGAATGAAAATCTATTAAACATTTCACCATGTATACTTGCATGTTTTTCGAGAAGTGCTTCATAGCTCGAAGCAGCATACTTATCAATATTGGTTTCCGTGTTTACAGGCAAATCGTATGATAATTTTATTTTCGATAAAACTAATATTTCATCAGTATCATTTACGAATAACCAGCCATCATTAGAACTCATTTCGCCGTTCTTTGCAATAACTTTTGCTTCAACTATATATCCTTTTAAAGAACCTTCCCATTTCTTTTGGAATAAGGTAATGTATGTTAGAGTTCCATCATCATTTACTGTAGATTTCACTTCTTCGATTAGTTCAATTGAAGAAAATTCATCTTCCAAATCACCATTTGTTTCAGATTCACTTACAGGTAATTGGGCTAATCTTATTTTTACATTCTGTTTAATATTATGGGGGCTAAATATTTTTAATACACTTATATCATCAGGTCTTGATGTGAAAATTTTCCTATGAAATATTCCCTCTTCAGTTTTCCAAGTGGTTAAAGCCTCACCTGTTTCATAATTAACTGATCTAGCATAATTAACAATTGAATCCCGCGATAACGATTCAATTTCTATCTGGCAGGCCGGAACAAGAGGATCAGTCCAGATCAAATCCTCAATACCAGCTTCCACACCCAGTTGAACAGCTAGTTCTGCTGCTTTTCGTCCTTCTCCTTTTAAAACCAGTTCCCGGATAGTTTCCAGGTGTTTACCAAGATTTGGTGCCTCAGTTGGGGGGTATTCGGGAAGAAATAATCTTTCATGACTTAATATGATTATTTCATTCTGAGGTTTACCCCATATAAGTGCACCGGTAGTGCCATTGCCGGTTATCATCGATTCTTCCCATTTCGATGCTGGCATCAAACTAACGAAACCATGTTCGGGTGGAGATATTAGCCATTTTTGGTCTGTTGCTTGATATGCATAAAGAATAAATGAGATTAACGCGACGACTAGAACTGTTATTGATCTTAATTTAGAATTTATCATTTCTCCTTAACGAATTTTCTCATTCCAGAATTTAAATTATCTCCCTGCATTTTTGGCCAGGGTGAATTTGCCAGCGGCGAGCTGCCTCTGATTGCATATAAATTACCGGCTTCACCTCCACCAACATATATTGTCCCATCTTCTCCAATTGCAGGATGAGTCCTTGCTTCAAAACCAAGAGATGGTGTCTGCCAGTTATATCTTCCATCTTTCTCATCAATTGCATAGTAAATTCCTTTTTCCTCACCATCAACTACTTCTGAGCCGAATATAATTGTACCATCTTCGGCAACTGCACAAGTACCCCACCAGGCACCAGAACTCACTTCAGGATATCGCCATACTTCTGTAGCTTTAGTTCCATCATCCCGGATTCCATACATATATCCATCCTCAGATCCGAAAACAATTAAACCGTTATTAGTAAACACCGGTGTTGCCCAGGTTTCATGGTCGGTATCAAAGAACCATTTTACAGAACCTTCCGGATTAAACGCCCACAGTCTCCAATCGTTTGTAGTTATATACACTGTTCCATCAGGTCCAATAGTTGGTGAACCCCAAACCTCTTGATATTTTGTTACCGATGTTTCTACTTCCCTAATAAACTTATGTTTCCAAAGCACAGTGCAGTGATCAGCATTATCCTTTAGTTTATAAAAGTATCCATTAAAGCTTCCGATATAGATTGAGCCATCTATATCAATAGCTGGATTACCAAAGAATGAAAACCGAACGGCATCGGTTTTGTCATCCGGTTTGAAAATCCATTTTACTTTGTACGTGTCTCCAAGATCTTCGAGAGCAAAAAATCTATCATCAAGCCAAGTTGTTGGTCCCGGCT
>JBATTD010000375.1:0-6911 GCA_049670345.1 Ignavibacteriaceae bacterium | reverse complement strand
ATTCCATCGCCGTTTACATCAGAGGTTGCAGCTGCAGTTTCGCCATTTCCGTTAGCATCAAAATTTACTGGCGAGGCAAATGAGCCGTCACCATTGTTAATCAAAATAGAGACATTATTTCCATTTCTATTTGCAGTCACAATATCCATAAAACCGTCACCATTCACATCAATTATGCTCAATCCACGCACTCCATGATCAGCAACATAATTTTGAATGTTAGTAAAATCTCCTGTTCCATCACCAATAAACACAGTTACTTTATCATTTGTACTATTGCCCACCGCAAAATCCATTAAGCCATCCAAATTAAAATCCATCCCCTCATTCGGACTTGGTCTTGCACCGCCGGGGATTGGAAAAATTGTAAATTGGTTATAACTGCCGGTCCCGTCGTTCATAAAAACTCTCACATCATTTGGTCTTTCATTAGGGACAACGAAATCACTCCAACCATCATCATCAAGATCACCGGCATAAGTGCCATAGGTTTGAATCCAGTCTTCCCCGGGTTGTCTCACTTCAATAGTCTCTGTTCTTATTAAATCAAGAGAACCTTCGGTTGTAATTATCCAGAAATTCCATGCATAACCAAAACTTAAGTTATTCCCCATTTCATCTTTTATTCCTTTGGATAATGAAACTGTCACCCACTCTCCGAAAAAGAAATCTTCATCAGGATTGAAGTACGCAATTGTACCAATGGAATTAAAATCTAATATTCCTTTATGAACACCGGACCATCTTCCCCAAACCATAAATGTAGTGTCGGTAAATGATGTTGGATCAACGCGCATATTAAATTGAACTTCAATTGTTGTTGAGGGTTCTGCTGAAATTGATTGTGGTACAGGTGAAACATTAATTACTTTTAAGCTGTCATCTGCAATTAAGTTGCCGTTAAACAATATAAGTGTAATAAATAAGACAAAACCCTTCATAATATTATCCTTATTTTTCAATTACTAAATAAGTATAGTGTTTTGTATGACGAAAACAAACACTAAATATTGCCTGCGAATTTGTTTGCAATTCAAAGACTATTTGCAAATTATTCAATTAAAGCAAGAATTTAGAAAAAAGTTTCTTATTTTTAAAAATAATATCCAGCCACAATTTAAAATAAAATTAGAAATGAGCACACTTGAAGAAACATCGCCAAAAATTTCATCTGCTATTAATTCAAAACCTTTGGTTGATAAAAGATCGAAGCTTGTTAAATATTATAGCAATGTCAGAGCATTCACAGAAAAACTTTGCGAGCCCCTTGAAACTGAAGATTATGTAATTCAAACAATGCCGGATGTTAGTCCAACCAAATGGCACCTCGGACATACAAGCTGGTTTTTTGAAGCATTTGTTCTCGGTAAAGCAAATCCAAATTATAAATCTATTCATCCATTATATACATATTTATTCAATTCTTATTACATATTGGTTGGTGAAAGATGGTTGAGACCGAATCGAGGTTTGTTATCGCGACCAACGGTAAAAGATATTTTTGAGTATAGAAAATTCGTTGATGAAAATGTTTTAGAATTTATCGAAAAAGCTGATAAAAAGATTTACAATGAATTCGCACGAGTAATCGAAATTGGATTGAACCATGAACAGCAGCACCAGGAACTACTTTTAACGGATATAAAACACGTGCTTTCTATCAATCCTCTTAACCCTGTTTATTCTGCCAGAGAAATAATGATTCAGAATGAATTTTCAGAAATGAAGTGGATAAATTTTGACGGCGGAATTTATGAGATAGGAAATGAAGGCAATGAGTTTTGTTATGATAATGAAACCCCACGACATAAGGAATTTCTTAACCCTTTTATGCTTGCAAACAGATTGGTAACAAATGGTGAGTTTATAGATTTTATTGAAGATGGTGGTTATGATAATGCGCCATTATGGTTATCAGACGGCTGGGCAATTATTGAAAATGAAAAATGGGAAGCTCCTTTTTACTGGGAAAAGAGAGACGGCGAATGGTGGAACTATACATTGAACGGCTTTAGAAAAGTAAACCCTGCAGAACCTGTTACACACATAAGCTACTACGAAGCAGATGCTTTTGCATCATGGCGGAATCTGCGTCTTCCAACCGAAGCTGAATGGGAAGTAGCTTCCCGCAAACATAATTACGAGGGCAATTTTGTTGATGAAGAAATCTATCATCCGACATCATTAAAAAATGAAAAAGATGGTTTAAATCAAATGTATGGCGATGTGTGGGAATGGACGAGAAGTCCTTATTCACCTTATCCGGGGTATAAACCGTTACCCGGTGCATTGGGAGAATACAACGGTAAATTTATGAGCAGCCAAATGGTTTTGCGCGGAGGAAGTTGTGGAACATCTCAATCACATATAAGAAACACTTACAGAAACTTCTTTCCGCCTCAATCTCGCTGGCAGTTTATGGGATTACGACTGGCTAAGGATGTTTAAGCTATGCAAGTTAAAACTCAGAACACTCATCACGAAGATATACTTGGCGAGATAAAGGACGGATTAAAAAAATCGCCAAAAACATTGCCAACAAAATTATTTTATGATGAAAAAGGCTCTCAGCTTTTCGATAAGATTTGTGAGCTCGATGAATACTATCCCACTCGCACAGAATTAAAAATTTTAGATGATAATATTGAAGAGATAACATCATATTTTGGTGATGATTGTGTGCTTGTTGAACTTGGCAGCGGAAGCAGTGTTAAAATAAGATTACTTATTGATCACTTACCGACACTTGCAGCTTACGTACCTGTGGATATTTCATCGGAACATTTAGTCTATTCGGCAGAGTGCCTTAAAGCCGATCATCCTGATTTAAAAATTTATCCACTTGTTGCAGATTATACAAAACAATTCGCACTGCCGAAAATAAACGAGAAATATAAAACCATAGATGCATTTTATCCTGGTTCAACTATAGGAAACTTTACGCCCGAAAAAGCAAGGTCGTTTTTGAAAAGAATTGCAAACACTTGTGGAAAAGAAAGTGGTTTGTTAATTGGTGTTGATCTGAAAAAAGAAAAAAATATATTGGATGCGGCATACAACGACAGTAAAGGGATAACGGCAGAGTTTAATCTTAATATACTTAACCATATTAACACTTTGGTTAATGCTGATTTTGATATTAATAAATTTTCTCATTATGCATTTTTTAATGAAGATTTTGGAAGAATAGAAATGCATCTTACCAGTAAAGAAGCTCAGGAAGTAAATATTGATGATGAGGTGATCACCTTCGAGAAGGGCGAGAACATTTTAACTGAATACTCGTACAAGTACAGTCTGCAGGATTTTAAAAAGCTTGTTGATGGTATTTATGATGTTGAGAAAATATGGGTTGATGATAATCGTTTGTTTAGCGTACAGTTTTTGAGAGCTGTTTAATTTATTAAAACATTCCAAACTTTGCGTTCTTTTCGCAACCAACCCTTTGCGAGCTTCGCGTGAAACAAAAAACCATTGATTCACGCAAAGTTCGCAAAGAGATTTTTAAGATGAAACGAATCGCGGTTTTTTCCTTCTGAACCATCTCTCCTAAAGTAGTAACTATGTGCCAGGCAAGTCTGCCCGGTGATCTCACATTTTGGTTGGGTTTGAATTCAAGTGAATCGTTAGTGAGATTATCAAAAACTTTCAGGGTAGATTCAGATTCGTACTTCCATTCTTCAATAAAATCGGTTACTTTGCTATACATACGCTTACCTTTTAGTTAAGGTTTAATAAGAGTTCTTTTAATTTATCGAGTTTGCCTGCCCAATCTCTTTGTTTTGTTTTCTCTTTTTCAACAACGTCTGCCGGTGCGTTATTAACAAATTTTTCGTTGGAAAGTTTCTTCTCTAATCCCTTCAGTGATCCTTCAAGACGGTTTATTTCTTTTTCGATTCTCTGTCTTTCAACATCCAGATCAATCAGGCCTTTAAGAGGAATATAAATTTCTGAGCTGCTAAACACAGCAGAGGCACTTGCCCCCGGTTTTTCCACATCTTTTCCGGTTATAATGTTATCAACCTTCGCAAGCTTTTTAATGTAATCAATCTGATGTTTCTTCACCTCGGAAGATTTAATATAAGCATCAATACTTTTTGAAGGCGGGATGTTCATCTCGCCCCGTATATTTCTTATTGAATAAACAATTCCCTGTACCATCTCCATTTCCGATTCAGCAGAGGGCTTGATCAGTTCGCTATTTAATTTGGGATATTCTGAAGTAGATATGCTTTCACCATCTTTTCTTTCTTCAACTAGTTGCCATAACTCTTCAGTAATAAACGGCATAAACGGATGAACTAATTTCAGCATTTCAGCAAACAGATTTAGTGCTCTTATAAGCGTTGCGGATTTAACCTCATCGTTATCCGAACCTTGCCTACCGGCAGGCAGGTATAAACGCGTTTTTATCATCTCCAAATACCAATCGCAGAAATCATTCCACACAAAAGAATACAAAATTTTTGTGGCGTTGTTTACTTCAAAATTATCCATTGCAGTATTTAGAAGAACAAGCGTAAGATGAAAGTGTGAAATTATCCATTCATCTGCAAAATCTATATGTTTTTCCAAAAGTTTCTTATCAACAGGAATGTTCTGTGCATTCATTAGAAGAAATCTGCCTGCGTTCCAAATCTTATTGGCAAAGTTTCTTCCAATCTCACATTTATCAACACTAAAAAGAACATCCTGTCCCAATGGAGCTAGATAGATAACTGTAAAGCGAAGTGCATCAGCGCTGTATTCTTTTATTACATCAAGCGGGTCTGGAGAATTGCCGAGAGATTTACTCATCTTTCTTCCGGTAACATCTCTTATAATACTTGTAAAATAAACATCATGAAACGGGATCTCTTTTCTGAAATACATTCCTGCCATTATCATACGTGCAACCCAGAAGAAGATAATATCAGGAGCGGTTACAAGAGTGCTTGTGGGATAATAATAATTACGCTCCTCTTCTGTTCTGAAAATTGCATGTGCCCAAAGCCAGCTTGAAGCCCATGTATCAAGCACATCTTCATCCTGTTTCCAGTTTGTAATATCTTTTGGTGGTTCAACATCACAATAGATTTCACCGGTTTCCTTATGATACCAAACAGGAATCCGATGACCCCACCAAAGCTGTCGAGAAATACACCAATCTCTAATATTCTCCATCCAATGAAAATAAGTTTTTATCCAGTGATCAGGATAAAAATTAATCTTTCCTTCTTTTACAACATCGATAGCGGGATTAACAAGGTTGTCTCCAGAGAGTCCGCCAGACTCTCCGGAATCTGACGACATTTTCATAAACCACTGTTCGGAAAGATATGGTTCAATCGGTACGCCGCCTCGTTCAGAATAGCCAACTTTATGCTGATATTCTTCTATCTTTTCAATCAAACCAAGGTCTTCAAAACGAGCAACAACCTTCTTCCTTGCTTCAAATCTATCCAAACCGCGAAAGTCTTTTGGTACATTATCATTTGTGCTTGCATCATCATTAAAAATATTAATCACTCGCAGGTTATGCTGCTGTCCCATTTCGTTATCATTAATATCGTGCGCGGGTGTTACTTTTACAGCACCCGTTCCAAATTCCATGTCAACATATTCATCAGCAAATATTGGGATTTCCCTTTCGGCAATTGGCAATAAAACTTTTTTACCTATTACATCTTTATATCGTTCATCATTAGGATTAACTGCAACACCTGTATCTCCAAGCATTGTCTCGGGTCGTGTTGTAGCTACCACTAGGTGTTTATCGGTTCCAATAACAGGATATTTAAAATACCATAGTTTGCCGTTAACATTTTTATAAATTACTTCTTCATCGGAAATTGCTGATTTGGATGCGGGACACCAATTAACCATTCGGTAGCCACGGTATATCTTTTCTTCTTTAAATAAATCAACAAATGCTTTTATAACTTCGTGATAATAATCATTATCCATCGTGAATCGTTCACGATCCCAATCGCAGCTAATTCCAAGTTTTTTTAGCTGCTGATTTATAATTCCGCCGTATTCTTTCGTCCAATCCCAGCAATGTTTTAAAAACTCTTCTCTTCCAATTTCATATTTATTAATTCCTTGCTCGGAAAGATAATTTGTTACCTTTGTTTCCGTAGCAATAGACGCGTGATCGGTTCCAGGAACCCAACAGGCATTGTAGCCCTGCATTCTCTTAGTGCGGATAAAAATATCCTGAAGTGTATTATTAAGGATATGTCCCATTGTAAGCATACCTGTAACATTGGGAGGAGGAATTGGTATTACATACGGCTCTTTTGATTCATCTATTTCGGAATGAAATATTTTGTTATCCTGCCAATACTTGTACCATTTATCCTCAACAACTGAAGGATCGTATGCTTTGGGAATTTCTCTTTGTTCTTTTATTGCCATTAGTAGCTATTCTAGAATTTTAAGTGCCAATATAATGAAATTTTTAGAGAGGCATTGTTGGAAGGAAGGTGAATTGGTACTCTATCACAGTACTGTTAATACACATCTTGGTAAAGGTAATTTGGAATTTTAACCTGTATTCCATGATGGAGGCCTTCAAGATCACTCCACTGATCTCCCACAGTTCCTAAAATATCATAACCTATTTGAACAAGTTCATCACGTTTCGCAGTTTTAAAATCAACCAATTTCATCTCATGCTCATTTTTATTTTTTGTTATCAAAGTATCGAAACCCGTATAACCTTGTGTTGTAAGGTTTTTATAAGTTGCATCGTACTCATTATATCCTCTTGCTGTTAAGAAAATTATCTTTGATCCTTTACTTAATAAATAATCATACAATTCTTTAACTTGCGGGAAAGCAGGAACTTTGGCATCCTGTGTCCATTCAAGAACCATTTCATAAACATAGCCATAACCCATTTTTTTACTTGCCTCATAATTGTTAAG
>JBATTD010000374.1:0-3066 GCA_049670345.1 Ignavibacteriaceae bacterium | reverse complement strand
CCTTGGTTCCTTCCCTCGGAGAATACTTGAACATATAAGCGCCATCATATCTCACCAATCGCATAACATCCAAAGTCTTTACATGATCTTCGTAAGTTTCTGTAGGAAAGCCGGAAATAATATCTGTTGAAAAACTAACGCCGGGAATAATTTTTCTTGCTTTTTCAAGTAAATTAAGATAATGATCAATTGTGTAAGTTCGGTTCATTAACTCTAATATTCTATCGGAACCAGATTGAACGGGAAGATGAATATAGTTGCAGATATTTTTGTTTTCAGCAATTGAATAAAGCAGCTTATCTGAAAGATCCTGCGGATGAGACGTTGTAAACCTTATTCTCATAGATCTGTCGACCTCAGCACAAGATGCAAGAAGATCAGCAAAATCTTTGTTGTCATCTAAATAGGAGTTTACATTCTGACCCAACAAAGTTACTTCTTTAAAACCTCTGTTTGATAATTCTTTAATTTCATCAACAATTGAAGTTAAGGTTCTGCTTCTTTCTCTGCCGCGCGTAAAAGGTACAACGCAAAAGGTACAAAACTTATCGCATCCCCGCATAACAGATATCCATGCCTGCAAACCGTCTTCTCTGTGCGGGGCAATATCATCGTAGGTTTCCGTGCGCGAAAGCTTTACGCCGATTCCCTTATCGCCGTTATATGCTAAATCAATTAGTTCTGGTAACCGCCTGTATTCATCAGGACCGACAACAAGATCAATAATGCTTTTTTTCTCAACCAAATCCTTTCTTAATCGTTCTGCCATACATCCAAGAATTCCAACAACGAGATCGGGTTTGCTTTCTTTTAAATTCTTAAAATTACCGAGCCGTCCGTAAATACGTTGTTCTGCATTCTCTCTTATGCTGCATGTGTTTAACAAAACCACATCTGCATCATTAGCATCCTCGGTTACAATGTAACCCTGGCTATTTAATATTCCAAGTACAATTTCCGTATCCGCCAAATTCATCTGGCAGCCATAAGTTTCTATATATATTTTATTTTTCTGCATTTATTTAATTAAGATTTTTAGCAAAATAAAGCTTTCATTTTCCTGGCATTTAATAATTATAGATAATTTTTAACAGGTGAAAATAGATAAATCTAATATTAAAATCATGGTAAATTGCATTTATAAAAAAACCCCTCACTTATTTAGAGAGGGGTCATAATTAGATGATAACCACTGAATTTACTTTAGTAAAGTCATTTTTTTTACCTGATTAAAATCGCCAGCTTGCAGTCTGTAGAAATACATTCCGCTGTTCAACCCAACTGCATCAAAATTAACCTGGTGTATTCCGCTTTCCATAAACCAATCAACTAGTAACGCAACCTCTTCCCCCAAAGCATTAAATACATTTAACGTAACCATAGTTGCTTCTGGTATTGCAAATTTAATTGTTGTAGTTGGATTAAATGGATTCGGGTAGTTTTGAGAAAGTTCAAACTCTACAGGAACAGTAACATCAACATAAACTACATTTGAATACTCATACGAACCGTCAAAATCAATTTGTTTTAACTTATATGAATACTTTCCGGCATTAAGGTTTTCATCTTCAAAAGAGTAATAATGTATTTCAGTGGTTGTTCCGTTACCGGCAACAAATGAAATCTTTTCCCAAACATCCTGCTGTGTTGAGCGTAAAATATCAAACCCAGAATTGTTCAACTCAGTAGCCGTAATCCAATTAAGTGTAACAATATTTTCGTTAACCGATGCTGTGAATGAAGCTAATTCAACAGGAACTCCAGGTCCAACTACACCAGGATCGGGAGCAACAAAAATTGTATCCCAGGTTGCTATAATATCTTCTGTTGTTTCGTCGTGGCCCGTAATACCATTACCACCGGAATTAAATTCATTTGCACCTTCAAGCAATTCTCTTTTTGTAGAAAAACCAAATCCGGGATCTGATGGTTGCTGCGGCATGGTAGATCCGTCTGCCAAGTACATTGTTTTCAATGTGTCTGCATCGGGACCATCAACGGCAACTCCGGATTTATCACCTATATCATTTATGGAACTTGGAGTACCAAGATTAACCATATCAACATCTGAAACTAAATCGGTAAGTCCATCCCACCAAAACAGGCAGACATTCTCACCAACGTTTGTTAAACTAGCACTTGCACCAACATTTGACTGCAGCATATCAGGTGTACCGGCATCAGTAGACCGAATTTCAAAATCCGCATGTAATCCAAATGTTGCAAAAAAGCCAGTATCATTAAATGCTATTATTAAAACCTGCCCTGCGTTAATCTCAGCACCAGCAGGAAACTGCGCAATGAAATCTGATGAAATAATAGTTGGAGCTGGTCCTGAGCCAAATGTTCCCGGGTACAATGCATAATCTTCATCATCACTTAAATAATAATTAGTAAGATCAACGGTAGAACCAGTTGGGTTGTAAATTTCAATATATTCACCCGATGGAGGTGTAAGAACAGCTTCCGTTAATAGAAGATGCTCTTGTGCAATGGTGCTTGTACTTAAAATAAAGGCATAATATAAAAATAAAATTGATAGTAGATTTTTTTTCATAGTATCCCTCGTACTAAATACATATAAATATTTTTTAATAATATATGAAATTGTACAGTTAAAATACACAAACGTCAAATGTTTTTTTCGGCATAAAATTGCCACAAATCAAAACTTTTACTATTACCAATAAAAATTCGGAATTAGGGATGTATTATCTTATTAAACTCATCTTTTTAACCTTGATAAAATCTCTCGCTTCAATTTTGTAAAAATATATTCCGCTCGGTAGCGTACAAGCATTTCCGCCAAAGGCGGATCCGCCTGTGGCGGAAAAGTTAATTGTATAAATCCCTGCTTCTCTTGTTTCATTCAGCAGAATTTCAACTTCTTCTCCCAATATATTAAATACCGATAATTTTACATTTGAAGTAACCGGCAGAGAAAACTTAATTGTCGTTGCTAGATTGAACGGATTTGGATAGTTCTGACTTAACCCAAATTCCAAAGGAGCGTCAATATCAATTTCAATTATTTTTGAATATTCAAATGTTCCGTCGTTATCAAAT
>JBATTD010000373.1:0-1563 GCA_049670345.1 Ignavibacteriaceae bacterium | reverse complement strand
ACTCTTTTCGCGCAATATATTGATTGGGGTATTGGCGGAAGAGCTAATTCATCTAATAATGCTGGGGATTATGACGAGCTGAATGATATTTCCTATGCCTGGTGTCACAATTGTCCAGGAGGTGACCCTGGTGGTTGGCTTCCGATTGGTTATGCATCCTATGCTTTTCTTGAAAGCCCCGGTCTTCAGGATGACCATAGTGATAATGATCGGGACGGTCTTACTGATGAAAAAAGAGATAATGAACCAAACGTATTTATCTCTGATCCGAATTTAGATCCGTTTTTGTTAAATCCGTTTCAAGATACATTAAGATTTAAAGAGTTCTATAACTATTCCTGGAAACCTCACTGGGATGCAGATGAAAATGCTAATTGGGACCCTTTCCTTGATGTTGACGAAAGTGGCGAATGGGAAGAGGGTGAACCTCTAAGAGATGATGTCGGCACGGATGGAATAGGACCCTTTGATGAAGAATACGAAGGGCCTGACGAGGATGGAACAGAAGCTAACGGCAGACCCGATCAGGGAGAAACGGATTTTGGAATATTAGATAAGGATGAATCAGATCAATTAGGATTGACCGGTTTTCAAATTTTTGCTGTTCACACATATGAATTACACAATGACGAACAAAACTGGGAAGTACTTTCCAGCTTACCTGCTCCTCATGGGCAAAGCTTAATTGGAGTAAATCTCGCAAACTATTTTTCAAGTTACATATTTCATTTGTTTGGAAGAAATACATATTCAACAATTATTGGTTCGCCACAGGAAACGGGAGAAACTGAAAGATTTTCGATGGGATTAATTTTTGGAATTGATAGGGATGATATTTTCCGGCGAAAGAAAACAGTTCAGCAGATTTACAACGCTAATTACCATTTTGCAAAGCCACCGGAAAAACCAATAATAAAGGTAATTCCTGGAGATCGTAAAGTAACATTGTATTGGGGCAATAGATCAGAACTCAGTTTTGATGCTTTCTATCAAAAATATAATTTCGAAGGTTATAAGATTTACCGCTCAACAGAATTTGCATTTTTAGAAAATAAAATTATTACCGATGCATATGGAAAATCGACTTTTCGCAAACCGATTGTCCAGTTCGATCTTAATGATGGAATTACAGGGTTGCATCCTATAGATGTTAATGGGGCAATGTACAACCTGGGTGACGATAGTGGGTTAAAGCATTCATTTGTTGATACTACGGTTCAGAATGGACAAACATATTACTATGCCGTTGTTGCTTACGATCAGGGTTTTACAACAATAACAATTGAGGGAAATCTGGAAGGAATTTCACCAGCCGAAAACACCAGCATAATAAAAATAGGTGTTGATGGAACCATAACCACCGATATCAATACTGCAGTAGTTACACCCAGAGCACCTGCCGCTGGTTTTATATCACCAGGCATAAATAACTTTTTTGGATCAGGGCCTGGAACCGGAAAGGTTTCTGTAACAATTCTGGATCCGGACTCGGTGAGGAACTTCCATACCTACAGATTGGAATTTGAAGACTCAACAAAATACCATAACAATTCTCATCCGTAT
>JBATTD010000372.1:0-1885 GCA_049670345.1 Ignavibacteriaceae bacterium | reverse complement strand
CTGTTGATGAAATAGAAGATTCTATCAATAGCTTTATCAAACTTTTACGTATAGAAGAAAAAAACAATAATCAGGTAAATGTTAATTAAAGAGATATGTTGCAGATAAATCGTTCAAACCTAATAATTGAAAATAATTTAATCGTTGTATGGTTAATAGTCTTATCAGTTTCATTTACTGTACTGTTAGTTAATTATTTATTTGTTGGTATTGTCGCAATAGTAATAAGTTTATTGATATTGGCTTATGGGGAAAGATTCCTGATTGGGTTGATAATAGTTTCACTACTTACAATAGTAAGTGATTTTGGCACTACTTTAAGACTAATAGTTCAGATAACTAATTTTTCATTGCTTGGTTTTCTGTTTATTAAACATTATGGATTAAATATTGCGGAATATCCAAAAGTTCCCAAACCGATATTGTATTTTTTAGGACTCTATTATTTTTCAATGTTAATATCAGCAGTTTTTTCTCAACATTTTCTTGCTGGAACTATTATGATTGGGAGACAAACTGTCTTTTTTATTATAACTTATATTTTTTTCTCACTCATCAAAGATATTAAACATGTAAAAACTGTAATAACTTCCCTGGTTGTTGTAAGTGTAATTTTGGCATTGAGTACAGTTTATGATTTTAGTCAAAGTGGAGCTAATCTTGTCAGTTTAGTCTCTGGAGGTAGATATCGGGCATCCAGCTTTATAGGTAATCCCGACACGACAACGGCATTCTTCATTATAACTTTACCTATTGTTTTAACATTTGCATTGTCAAAAGAGTATAAAGATAAAAGAGGTCTATTGTTGTCCATAGCAACAGTGATTATTCTCGCACTGTTCTTAATTATATCGAGATCTGCAATATTGTCAATCATAGTAAGTTTGATGATAATATCTTTTCAGTTGAACAGAAAGTTATTTATAAAATTTCTTCTTACTACTTCTTTCCTTTTGTTAATAATTTTTTTAATAGAACCTATATCTGAAACCGTATCCTTATTTTTCAGGATAAAGTCAGGATTAAGCCAAAGGGATTATTTTTGGGATCTTGCGTATAATATAATAAGAGATAATCCTTTATTGGGCATTGGTCCGGGTTCATATAAGTATTTGGAATTCAATTACGCTCCTGTATTGTTAAACTCATGGCCCGGTCGTGTAATCATAGATCTTAACATAGCTACAAATGGAGAGAATGGGTCACATAGCATGTATCTGAAATTTGCAAGTGATATGGGTATTCCTGGTCTTCTATCAGTACTTTATTTCCTCAAATTATTTTTTCATATATCTATTGTAACAATTAAAAAAGCAATACCCGGCAACAGGGTGTTATTTTCATTAATTATAACAATTTCCGCCGCACTTGGCAGTATGTTTGTCCGATGTATTTTTGATAGTATTGGAATTTTAACGTATGGTTTTCTTACTAACGATCTTCCATTTTGGCTTATGTTTAGTATTCTGATATTCTTTTACCAAAAGCCAAAAGAATATTTTACTGCTGATGAAGTGAAAGGTAAGGATATCTTAATTTGAATTCGTACAGTTGTTTAAGAGAACTATGAAGATTTTAATTCTGGCAGATCCATCCAGTTCTCATACAATAAAATGGGTGAATACACTACACCGAAAAGGGATTATTGTTTTCCTGTTTGGTTTGTCTAAGTACGATCAGACTCAGTATGATGATAGAATTAGAATTGAATCACTGCAAACGCCCGATAGTATTAAGGCAAAATTAGATGGAAATTTTCTTAAGTTGATGTATCTTGCTGTATTTCCCAGATTAAAAAAAATTATCAGAACCTTTAAACCTGATATTCTTCATGCACATTATGCAGCAAGTTACGGAGTTATAGGCGCATTTACGGGATTTCATC
>JBATTD010000371.1:0-5315 GCA_049670345.1 Ignavibacteriaceae bacterium | reverse complement strand
TCCAAAATGTAAGAGGTCATTTTTTCTCCCTATAAAGCAAGCTTAAAGACCTACCCCCCCTCCCATAGATTGCTCACTTTGTCTTAAAATATTCATCATTGTTATTGCCTCACCTAAGATGAATAGCAATACTAATTAAGTGGAGAATTACTGATGAAAAGAACCAGAAAGATATATTATATCTACCAGGGTAGAAGTTGTGTACCATTCATTCGTATTTTTGGAAATAAAATTTTTGATGGGGAGAACTTACTACCACAAACGGAACAATAATTATTGATATAACCTCCTCTTTGATCTTTGTCACAAACCCCAACAATAACATTACCGTGAAGAAAATGGACAGATGGTAATTCTTGCAATGTATGATTTCTTGAGAACGCTTGTAATAAGAGGGGGTCCCAATTGAAGGAAAAAATTGCATCTTTCTTTTGTAAGGAAAGAATTAGTTCATCATATAATGTTACTTCTTCTGGAATCTTCAGCAAGGAAAAATAGTTAACTATTCTATCATTCAATTCTTCTATTAAAAAACTGTTTGGATCTTTTGAATAAAGAGAATCATATATTTCTTCAATATTCAGATTAGAGTAGTCAATTCCATTCTCATCCAATAAATCTCCAAGCGCAACGATTTCAACAAAATCTTTCATAAGAGGTAATTTCCGTCCATATTTATCACCGTGGGGAAACGCTGCACGACTTGCACCAGAACCTAATAAAAAAGTGTGCGAAGATACTTTCCAAAATGGATATGTTTTTTTACTCAATTATACCTCCTAACTAGTACTTAACAGGAAAGAATGGGTTTCCTCTAATCCTGAAAAAAATCAGTTCTATACTTACATCAGAAAATTAAATCTAATAGCACCAACATTCAAATATTAAATGCCAAATAGTAAGTATTGAAATTATAAAAAAGTATTTGAGCAACTTGATCTAATACCTCTACTGCATTAGTTATTTAATAGACGCCTGGCTAATCTGAAACTTTATTTAATCCTAGTCCAATTGAATCAGAATACTTAATATTGTCTTTAACAGAAAAACTTTTCTTGCTTATCTGCCTAAATTATACGATATTTAATCAGGTTAACAAACTTATTTCACTAACCGAATTAATCCTTACTATCATTAATCTATTTAGGAGGCGCTATGCATTCTTTATGCAAAAAATTTTCAATGGTTCTACTTGTTTTTCTATTTGCGGGCACAATGGCAATTGCTCAACCTGCCGACGGAAATGTAATAGTTATTAATAATGCTGAACTATCACTTTCTGGGGAGGGCTCAAATGCGGAATTTGATTCTCTTAATTCACTCTATAACAAAAATGTTCTCGCCAAAAATGAGTTGATTATATCTTACAAAACTTTCGCACATTGGTGGGGACATAACAACAGAGATTTTATTACGATGATAGAAGTTAAAAGTTGGGGAGATGTAATCGCAGCTAATCAACGTAATACAGAGCTATTTGAGGAGGCTTGGGCAAAAGAAGCTGAACGAAAAGCATTTAACGATGCATATAATAAATATTTTACGGGGGCACATTCTGATGAGATTTACCAAGTCTTGGATTAATCATTAGAAATCTTATATGTGAATTTAAACTTATCAAATATAATAACCCGGCTCTACTTCTATCAGCCGGGTTTTATTATTTAAAATTAACGTGATTTAATACCTTTACTGCATTAGATATTTAATAGGCGACCTACTGATTGTCTGAAGTTTTAACAGCATCATTCTAAAGTGTTAATAGCTTCTTTAAGTGAATCATTTCTAAGATGGCTATATATTTGAGTTGTGGCGTAATCAGCGTGCCCAAGCAATTTTTGAACTAAGTAGAGTGATATTCCTTTTCTTACCAAATTTGAAGCAAAGCTGTGTCGTAAACTGTGCATATGGATTTCCTGATTTATATGTTTACACTTTCGGACTAATTCCTTGAACATACCGGACAATCTTCGGCGGTTATATTGTTTCTGAAAAACAAATTCATTTAATCTTGGTAATTCGTTTAATGCCTGTAGAACTTGTGGATGAATTGGAATATCTCTTTGTAGTTTAGATTTAGTAGTATGGCTCTCAGAATTTCTTATTCTGATTAAATTATTTGTTATATCAATATCATTCCATCTTATATTTAATAACTCGCTTACCCTACTCCCAGAATAAAAGGAAAAAATAAATGCTGATTTAACCAATACATTTTTTTCAAGACTAATCAATTCCTTGAATTCTTCTTCCGTAATAAAAGAGGGGTGGTTTTTCGCCAATTTCATCTTCTTAATTTTCTGTGCAGGGTTAGTCTTAAGTAGTTCCCAGTCAATAGCTTTATTGAATGCGGATTTTAAACAAACGATAAAGTTATTGGTTGATGTGTTTTTACCCTCTGCTCTCCTTCTGTTTACCATTTGTTCAATATTATCGAGAGTAATTTGAGATAATAACTTATCTTTTACTTCAATTCCCAATTCCCGGAAAGCATAATGAAATTGTTCAACATAACTTGGTGATAGGTTAATGTTTGCATACTCCATAAACCTCTTAACAAATTCAGAATAGGATACTTTTGGAAGGTTAGAATAATGGACTGGTTTAGATTCCATTTCCTGCAGGACTTCCATTGCCTCTCCCTTTTTCTGTTTTTTGGTGCTGATTGTAATTAGCTTCCCCGATTCATTACGATAATATATGTGATAGAACTTATTTCGCTTGACAAGATACATATAACCTCCTGATTGCAATCGTTTTGCAAACAAAGTGGTCAAATGAGTGTTATAAGAAGTGTGATTTTGAAGCAAAAAAGAAAGATAAATTAGGTATGCATTACCCTGAACCTAGCGTGTCTACCAATTTCACCATCCGGGCAGAATCAATAATGAATTAAGAACTATTTACTTAAAACTCTAAATATAAATCTAATATCATTTTAGTTTAGAGTGAAACGAAAAAAGTAATTACCATAGCAATTATCAATCAATCAAGTAATTACCAATCCGTCCCGCCTTGTTTATTTTCGTTAATAATTTCACCCTCACCCGTATGTATATTACACTTAAGCGGCATGTTTTTAACATTAACAAAATCTACATAGAGAGAATCGCAATACTGAGTAGCAATACGTGTATCTCCCAGCTCCATAGTTGTTTTACAGAAAGTAGCTTCCTCTATACCGGCGGCTAATTCAAAATAAGTAACAGGAATGTTAAATTCCTTATAAGTCCCTTCCATAAACATTGCCCAGATTGGCAGAGCAGCCTTTGCACCTTGTCCGTACCAATCAGTAAACTTAACTCTATGATCATCAAATCCTACCCAAACACCTGCAACCAATTCCGGCGTATATCCAACAAACCATGCATCAGAATAATCCTGTGTTGTACCGGTTTTACCTGCTGCAGGATATTGGAAATATTTCCTCACACCAACAGCTGTGCCCGAAGAGACAACACCTTCCATCAGGTTTACCACTATCGAAGCAGTTTCAGATGTTATCGCCTGTACATATTTCGGATTAAACTCTTCAATAACAATTCCATTATTATCTTCAATTTTTAAAATAGAAATTGGCTCAATATACACACCTCCATTAGGAAAGGTTCCGTAAGCAGAAGTAATTTCGAGCGGGGTTATCTCTGAAGTTCCTAGTGCAATTGAAGGATATGGATCGAGATTTGAATGAATTCCCATTCGTTGAGCGATCTTAACTACCTGTCTCGGAGGTGCAATATCGCTAATAGTCATTCTACCTGTCATTACATTCACAGAGTGTGCAAGTCCCCAGCGCATGGTCTCATATCCGCTGTAAGTATCACTGGAATTACCTGGCGACCATCCGTTATAATCAAACTTTTGATTTAGTAATGTGTATGCTGGGTAATAACCATTTTCCAGTGCAGTAGAATAAACAAATGGTTTAAACGAAGAACCCGGCTGCCGTCTCATTCCTGTTACATGATTTAATCCTCTGCCAAACTGTTGATTGACGCCACCGACCAATGCTTTTATGTAACCGGTTTTGGGATCGATAACTACAAAACCAACTTCAATTCTTGTTACAATAGTTTTAAATGAATCGACAAACGAATCCTCTGCTTTAAGTTTATTATAAATATCTGCTTTCTCTTCCTTTGTAACTGCAGATTTGTACTCTTTAGAATATTTAACGGCGGCATCAATCAATTCTGTTAATAAGGATTCGTTCTCTCGCCAACTCCATTTTTCATCAAAAAGAATTTGAAATTCGGCAATATGTTTAGCTGACACTTCATTAGCAATTCTCTGCATTCCAAGATCGAGCGAAGTATAAATATTCATGCCGTCCCTGTAAAGATCGAAGCCATATTTGTCAGAAAGTGATTTCATCTGAAGTCTTACATATTCAAGGAAATAAGGTGCCTCGGATTGTAAAAAAGCTCTCTGGTCTGAAGCTAAAACAATTGGCTGTATTTTTAATTCTTCATATTCATCCGAACTCAACATCGCCGTTACAACCATATTATGCATTACCAGATTTCTTCTGGAAACTGAACGATCGTAATTTCTTATAGGATCATAATCTCGTGGTGACTTTAATAGAGCTATTAATAAAGCGGATTCCGGAAGTGTTAAATCAGTTGCAGATTTATCAAAGTATGCACGACTTGCAGCTTCAACACCAAAGGAGCTTCTGCCGAAATAAGATACATTCAGGTATAGTTCAATAATTTCGTTTTTGGTAAATCTTTTTTCTATCTGAACAGCAGAAATCCACTCTCTTATCTTACGAACTCCTGTATCAAATTTGTTTTCACTTTGGGTTTTTAGTTCATAAAGATTTTTTGCAAGCTGCTGTGTTATTGTGCTTGCACCTTCTCTAAAAGAAAAAAGCATTACATTTTTTACCATTGCCTGGAAAAACCGAATAAGATCAACTCCCCAGTGATCATAAAATTTTCTGTCTTCAGTGGAAATCAACGCTTGTATTAAGTATGACGGAAGACTATCAATATCGGATTCAGTTCTGTTTTCGATGAAAAACTTTCCGATTAATTGTCCATCAGCAGAAAATACTTTTGTTGCAAGCTGTGGTCTCGGGTTTTCCAATTCTTCAATAGATGGAAGTCCGCTGAATATATAAATACTACCAATTATAAACAGAGCTACAATAACACCAATTACAATCAGCCAATTAATTTTTTTCGCTATTGTTTTACGTTTTAATCTTTTGTTTCTATGCTTTGAATCAAAAAAATATTTTTTCATTTCCTTATGATCTAACTTCCTTTTCGCCATATCACTTCCAGTCTATTACTTCAAATCCGTTT
>JBATTD010000370.1:0-2061 GCA_049670345.1 Ignavibacteriaceae bacterium | reverse complement strand
CGTTCAAACACCAAACAGGGGTAATATTGTCAGAGTTTGATTTTCAACCCATCTGAGGCAATTATTATCTTTTTCTTCAAACTTGCTGGCAATTCCATAATAAATTTTCGAAGTGAAATTATATCATCATCTTTTATGTGGGTTAATATAATTTGCCTCGGTAAATCGCCTTTATCAACAGCAGTAATTATATCTTCGGGCTTAATGTGGGTTACTTCGCTGATAAGACAATCAATTGTTTTACCCCTAAATAATTGAAGATCATTTTTCTCACCTACATCGGATGTGTAATGAATATTTTTATCATCAACACTAAACAGAAAACTACTTGAAGAATAACTCCGGGATTTATAATCTTCAAGTTTTGATACTGAACTAAGATGAGAATTTTGCCTCGGTATAAAATTTATATCAACGTTTATTTTAAACTTTACGTTATCAGTAAGCAGATGATATTTAATTTCAAAGCCAATTCTATCGGAATATAAATAAGACTGAATTAAGAAATTTCGGATCACTTCTGCCAGTTCCGAATGAATAAAAAAATCCAGAGTCTTTTTTCTTTCTATCATTTTCATTTGAACAATCAAGGCAGCCAAACCTGTGTAATGGTCAGGATGAAGATGTGAAAAAAGAATTCCATCAATTACATCATAACTAATTTGCTGCGTTAACAATGCTTTTGAAATACCATCGCCTGCATCAATAAGCAGATTATAATTTGGGGTTGAAATAAGGAATGATGAGTGAAATCGATTTAAAGACGTTTTGCCCGAAGAGGTGCCGATGAAAATTAATTCAGCCATTTAAATTACTGTGGTATTTGTATTACTCTGCCCGAAATTTCAAACTTATCATGTATTGTCATTAAAAAACTTTCAGCATCATTATCAGTAATAAACTTACCAACATAAACAATATGAAAAGTTGTACCGGCTACAAGTTTATCTTTTATCTCTGAGAATATCCCCGACTTTTCAAATTTAAGTTGGAGTGATTTTGCATTTTCATAATTTGAGAAAGCACCTGCCTGAATTGTAAATTTATAATCAGCGCCCTTCAAATCTTCGTTGTTTTGCTTAGTAATGTCGGTTTGCACAACGTTATCATCTTCCTGTGTTATCTCCGGGTTAACAGGTAATTGATTTTGTTTAGCAATTTTTATATAAGGAGATTTTGGATAATCAGCGATCAGTTTGTTCAGTTTTTCATTTGCAGATTCGTATAAACCCAAAGCATAGTAATAAGTGTAGATTCTGTAAAGTGCGGCATCAGCATATTTACTATCAGGATATTCATCAACAACTTTCTGATAGATAACAACCGCCTTTTGTCCGTTTTCAGTTAGAACTCCTTCAAGAAACATAACCGAAGGATCGCCGGAGTATTTTTCCTTTAAACCGATTAGCTCATTTCTAACCTCATCTGCCTTTCCGTTTTCAATTTGCTGTAGGTAGGGAACGATGTTTAAGTCTTGAGCAGTTATATTAATAGATATAGCAGAAAACAATAGTGAGAAATAAACAAGATTTTTAATACTTTGAGGAATCATATTTCTGTTCCGATAGCTTACTGGCTCCGGATTTTATTAAGAAAATAATTATATCTTTTTCCTAAGTTATGCAATTAAAGCAAGATAATCATCAGTTTATACTTGTCCGTAGCTGGCGGAATTTCTTATTAAGGCCAGATGGAACTCACATTATTATCATCAATTTGTTTGTAATTGTCTTTTGATGCCCGGTTCATCATTCACATCAACGGCACTAACAAAATCACCAAAAAGTGTTGCCTGTGTGGCCCGATTGATCTTAACTTTAACATAACTTCCTTCTTCAACAATAACATCTTTCGGAAAGATTACAACTTTATTCGTATCAGTTCTTCCAGCAAAAAACTGATCAGATTTTTTACTTGATCCTTCAACCAAAACTGATTCTTCGGTACCGATTAATTCCTGATTGACATCATACGATATCTGCTGTTGAAGATCAATAATTTCCTGCAGTCGTTTCGATTTAGTTTCTTCATTCACATCATCTTCCATCCGGAACGCCTTGG
>JBATTD010000369.1:0-2341 GCA_049670345.1 Ignavibacteriaceae bacterium | reverse complement strand
TCCAGCAGCGTTGAGGGTTTATGATATGTAAAACTCTGAATATACATAATCGTTATTTAGTTTATTATTTCCTACGTGATTAATCCTTTTACATTACTAAAAGATATTATCCACTGTACTAATTTCAGAGGTCTAAAATACTCTCGGTTGATATTTGTTCTTCGTTTTTAGAATTAGATTTTTTATGAGAGATAGCTTTAACCAAATTTGTAAAAGTAAGGTTTAAAGGTGTGCGGACATAGTGCTTCCTTCCATACTCAACTATTTTACCATTCATATAATCAATTTCAGTTTCTTTACCACTAATCAAATCAACTGCAAGAGAGGGAAAGTGATTCCCGGCATTTTTAAGGTATCTAATACATAGTTTTACAAAGTTATCTCCTAATTTTATTTCCTCGGCTTTTGCTACTTCAATCGCCTCCATGATAATCTGCTCAATAATTTCCAGGGTGTCCGGATGATCCATCGCTTCTTTCATAGTTAGCCTGGAAATTGCGCAGAGTGGGCTAAGGGCTGCGTTAAGGATTGTTTTTTCCCAGATTTTATCTGCAATAACAAAAGAATCTGTACACAGTGTTTCCAGGTTAGCACTTGTAAGAGTTTCAGATAACCATTCGGCAATATTTGTCCTGGTGTCATTAACCGATGCGATATAATTCGGAGGATTAAAAAAAGTAACATTTACAACGTTTGGTGAGTGCAAATTGCCCGCAAAGTTAACAACCATTCTGAGAATTTGTGACTCATCAAAATGACTGGTATACTTTTCTCTGATATCAATACCGTTTTGCGCACTTAACAGGAATAATTTTCCGCTGGTTCGTTCTTTAATCTGATCCAGAACTGAATCAACGTGGTAAGCTTTAACAGCACTTATCAAAATATCGATTTCTTGTTCAAGCAATTCATTTAGTGAGGAATAAACACGCTTAAAGAAGGTGCTCTTTTCAACTTTACCCGACAGTTCAATGCCATCACTTCTTATCAGGTTAATCTTCTTTTTCTCCACATCGCAGATATGTACTTCGCAGCCTGCTTCCTGCATGTGTGCTGCAAGGACCAGCCCGACAGGTCCTAATCCTATTATACCGATTTTGTATTTTTCAGGATCCATTTATTTATTCCATTTGTTTAACAAATGTATTTATTGTCTTAGCTATGAGTTAGAGATATCTAATAATTATTTTTACATACTTTAAATTTTAATTCTGGCATCAACTGCCAAAACCTGGTCTTCATATGCAATTATAGGATTCAAATCCATCTCCTGTATCATAGGAAAATCGGTGATCAACTGCGAGGTACGCTGAATGATTTCAATAACACCATCTTTATTTACTCCCTTCTCACCTCTTATTCCATTTAGCAGGGGAGCGGCTTTAATTGATGAAAGCATATCCTGTACTTCCACATTTGTAACCGGAGCGATTTTAAAGATTACATCATTCAGTACCTCGACAAATATCCCACCAACTCCAAACATTATAAGATGCCCAAGGCCAGCCTCTGCTTTTGCACCAACAATCAGCTCCCTGCCACCCGGCATATATTTCTGAACAAAAAATTGCAAGTTTGCATCATCAAAACTTTTCTGCATTTTTTCTACAGCTTTTCTTACTTCATTTCCATCCTTAAGATTAATTGCTACTCCGCCGGCATCGCTTTTATGAATAATGGATTCAGCATCAGCTTTGATTACAATGGGGAAACCTATTTCATCTGCGGCTTTTTCAACCTCTTTAAGATTCCCGGCAATTTTCCAATCAGCAACAGGAATTCCATAGGCAACAAGTACGTCGTATACTTCTTCAGCAGTAAGTATTTCACGATTTGATTTTTTCGCTGCTAATAGTATCGATTCGGCTCTGCTTTTATTTATATCATTATAATTCTTAACCTCACCGGTTTCCCGTCTTTTTATTTCACCAAAACGGGTTAAGGCTGCAAGGGCTTTTGCAGCCATTTCCGGAAAATCATAACATGGAATACCACCCTCTTTCATAATCTTAGTGGTTTCTATCCACTGGGCTTTATCTGTCATGTAGTTGCAAACAATGGGCTTCTTCCTCTGCTTGCTTACCTCAGCCATTTCTTTTGCAACGCTTTCCGTATCTACAAACGGGGGAGTGACAAAATTAATGTATATACTGTCTATTTGATCTTCATCCATCAATGTATCCATTGCCGCACGGTAATGCGGTGCTGCAGCAGTTGCAAGTACATCTATTGGGTTCTGAACAGAGGCTTCGGGATAAAGTTTATCCTTAAGGGAATTTTTTGCATTTTCAGAAAGTGGAGGAATTTCGAGTCCAAGATCTACAAGTTCATCAGTTGCTAT